>NZ_SJNU01000019.1:0-34797 GCF_004331055.1 Acinetobacter sp. ANC 4779 | reverse complement strand
AAAACCTTCAAGTGATTAGAAAGCTGGACAATTTATTCCTTCTCAATACCGTAAGGGTTATTCATTAGACCATAACAAATATATCAAACTGACTAAACCAGCTAAGAATCAACAATGGGTGAAAGTAAATAATGATTATGTGCTTATCAATACAGTGAATCACCAGATCGTTAAAATTATGAAAGGTTGATAGCTCTAATAGAGTGAAATTCTCTAGAGGACTTTAAATACATTCTTGGAAAAAAGCAGATCTTGAGATCTGCTTTTTTCTTTTTCTTTTTCAATTATCAATATTATCTACAATTAACATAATACACCTTATACGAACTTTAAAAATTTGGTTATATAAGAAGATCATCATAAATAAGAGTAATACTCATGAACAAAATACTTTTAACTATAATTACTGGGCTCTGCTTATTGGGTAGTAGTTTAGTCTTTGCAAAATCAGAAGTAGCGTTAGTGAAAGAAGCGAGCAAAAATGTCGTAACTGTTGCGAAAGCAAAAACTTTAACAGATGAAACAGGTGTAACCTTAAAAGGTACTATCGTTCAGCATATTTCTGGTGATGATTTTGAGTTTAAAGATTCTACAGGTTCAATTGTAATTGATGTAGATGATGATCTATGGAAACCTATGCAACTTAAAGCAGGCGATAAAGTGAGTATAATTGGTGAAATAGATACTCACCGAATAAAACCTACAGATATTGATGTAATTCAAATTGAAAGAATGAAATAGGATTTCAGAAGTTTGATAAGTTGGCTTGAATTATGTTCGGGCTTTTTTTTGGTATTCTCCAGTACAAATGTCCTATATCGGATATATGCATCACCATATCAATCCGTCCGCTTCGATAATCGCAAAAGTGCATATTCTAAAAGCGGACATTTCTATTTTGGGCTTACATTTTTATTTCATATAACGTCCAGTATGTTAAATAGAGGTGAATCTTAATCTTTAGCCAATATAATTTTCAGTTGATATCACTTGAGCATAAGCAAATTTAAAAGCAGCCATTAATGTTGTACGGACATGGCCAGCAAGTACTTTTATAGAATAATTCTAATAGTTAAGAATATAAAATCATGTTACTATTAATTTAGTAGTTACTGTTGAATTCATTGATTTTATGAGTAAAAATATTAGTCTTGAAGTCTGCCCAATAGCAAAAAGCTTATCAGTTTTTGGTGATGCTTGGAGCATATTGATATTACGAGATGCCCATTCAGGATTTACACGATTTGATCAATTTCGTAAAAGTTTAGGCATCGCTCCCACAATGTTAACTAAACGTTTATCTGTATTGGTGGATGAAGGGTTGCTTGAAAAGCGAAAATATTCTGAACATCCGCCACGTGAAGAATATGTATTAACTCAAACAGGTAAAGATTCTTTACCTGTTTTATTTGTGATCGGTGCATGGGGACGTAAGCATAAATCTTTTGAAAATCGTGAAAAAATGCCTATTTTTCTTGATACTGAGAAAGGGACAGAAATTAAACCTATTGTAATTGATCAAGTGACGGGAGCTGAAATTGGCACTCGAGCGATTCACCAACACGTTGAATAAAACTCAAAGTACTCATTGTGAGTACTTTTCTATTTCTAAATCAACCTGATGAATTATTATTTTACTTGCTTGAATTGATGGGGTACGAAAAAGAGAAACTATCATTAATTCTATAATAATTGCATTCAATACAACATTCATTTCTTTTAATCTTCAGATTTCACTCAATTTTATGTATTAGCTCTTGAGCTAAAAAATAAAGTCAGTATGAATTTAATCTTAATTATAAATCAGTAAAAATAATCACTATCATTTTAGTAGCAACTATTTTAATTTTACATTATGATCAAAACTTCAAGGTGAAATTGATTATCTAATCATCAATACATTGCAAGTGAGAAATTTTGTATGAAGAGTAAAGTAGTTCTGATTACAGGTGCCTCTTCTGGTATTGGTTTAGCAACAGCCGATCTTTTACATGATGCCGGTTTTATTGTGTATGGTACCAGTCGACGTGCAAGTAATGCTTTTCAATATAAATTTCATCTGATCGAGCTAGATGTAAATAACGATGATTCGGTTAATCATGCAATAGAAAAAGTTCTTCAAAATGAAGGTCAAATTGATGTTTTGATCAATAATGCAGGATTTGCAATCGCACCCGCTGGTGCTGAAGAAAGTTCGATGCAACAAGCTCAAGCTATTTTTGATACCAATTTTTTTGGTGCTGTCCGAATGACCCGTGCTGTACTTCCAATAATGCGCCAACAGAAAGCTGGACTTATTCTGAACATTAGCTCAGTTTTAGGACTGCTGCCAATGCCCTTTGGTGCACTTTATTCTGCTTCGAAACATGCGCTTGAAGGTTATTCAGAGTCTTTAGATCATGAATTGAGGATGCAAGGAATTCGTGTTTCACTGATTGAACCTGCTTACACTAAAACGTCATTAGGCATAAACTTACTTGAAGCAGATGCAAAAATCTCAGCGTATGAGCATAGTCGTGAGAAGCTACATCAACAAATGATAAAATCAATAAATAAGTCAGATGACCCTAGTGTTGTTGCCAAGACTATTTTAAAAGTAATCAATAGCTCACAAATACTTCCACGATATACCGCAGGTAAAACTGCAAAACTTTTAAAGAACATCAGACGATTTGCTCCGGTAAATCTATTTGACACCTTAATTCAGCGAAGTTTGAAAGTGTAATCTAATTCAGAAAATCCATTTCTACCGACCAAAACATTAAATATATAAAGGTTCCAAATGAAAGCAGCTTATATTAATCATTATGGAAAAATCCATGATATACAGCTAGATGAACAGCCTCAACCATCTATGACAGAAAATACTGTACTTGTTCAGGTTCATGCAGCAAGTATTAATCCCCTTGATTTACGCGTACTGGAAGGTGAATTTAAAGCAATTATACCTGTTAAGTTTCCATTTATTTTAGGCAATGATTTTGCTGGTGTCGTTGTACAAATTGGTTCTAAGGTTACTCAGTTCAAAATTGGTGATGAAGTGTATGCGAAGACAGATATGAATGGGGCTTTTGCCGAATATACCGTAGTTGAGCAATCGTCACTTGCCCTCAAACCTCAAAATATTTCGATGCAGCAGGCTGCATCACTACCTCTCGTATCCTTAACCGCATGGCAAGCATTAGTGGAGATTGCAAAAGTTAAATCAGGACAAAAAGTATTGATTCATGCAGGCTCGGGTGGTGTAGGATCGATAGCAATTCAGCTTGCTAAACATCTAGGTGCAACTGTCGCCACCACCACAAGTGGTAAAAATATTGGCTGGGTAAGAGAATTAGGCGCAGATATTATTATTGACTATAAAACGACAGATTTTGAGCAAGAACTGAAAGATTATGATGTAGTCTTCGACACTCAAGGTGGAAAAGTTTTAGAGAAATCAGTCAATGTTCTAAAGCGTAATGGACGCATTATTAGTATTTCAGGGCCACCAGATAAAGCTTTTGCTAAAGCAATCAATGCAAACTGGTTATTAAAATTTATTATTCCTCTCTTAAGTTTATCAATTCGTAATAAAGCCAAAAAAAGAGGTCTCACCTACTCATTTTTGTTTATGCAGCCGAATGGTCAACAGCTATCTCAAATATCAAATCTTGTTGAAATAGGAAAAATAAAGCCTGTGCTAGATACAGAATATGATTTTTCCAAAATAAAGGAAGCACTTGAATACGTAAATACTGGACGTGCTAAAGGTAAAGTTATTTTAAAAATTTCCGAATGATAATGTTCCCTATAGTAAAATTTTATAGATAAAGATTTTAATATCATTGCTTAATCCAAGTGATCTTTATAATTTTTCTAAAATTAACATAATTCAGTTTATACGAAATGATTTTTTAATTATTTAAAAACATGTGCTTAAACTTTATTTGAAGGGAAAAGTGTAGCTGACTAGATGTTCAGTATGAAATATCAGCTTCTTGAAATCATACTTAGATTTTAAAACGAGTAAGCCTAAAAAGCCCACAAAAATGTGGGCTTTTTAGGCTTACTCTATTCTTTAAAAGAATTAAGCATTTTCACGCGCAATTGCACGGTAGCCAATATCTTTACGGTATTGAACGCCGTCAAAAGTCACTTTTTCACAAAGTTCCAATGCTTTCGCTTGTGCTTCGCCAATCGTGTTCCCGATTGCAGTTACACATAGCACACGACCACCAGCGGTTACAATTTCACCATTTTCATTGGCTTTAGTGCCTGCATGGAAGATTTTGGCATCAGTCATGGTTGTATTTAGACCTGAAATTACATCACCATTACTTGAAGTTTCAGGGTAGCCTTTAGATGCAAGCACGATGCCTACAGTTTTACGTTCATCCCATTCAGCTTCCACAGGTAAGTTCCCTGCAATACCAGCTTCAACCAAATCCACCAAAGATGATTTTAAACGCATCATGATCGGTTGAGTTTCAGGGTCACCAAAACGGCAGTTAAATTCGATAACTTTAGGTTGACCTTGTTCATCAATCATCAAACCTGCATACAAGAAACCTGTATATACGTGACCGTCTTTTTTCATACCTTCAACAGTCGGACGCATTACTTCATTCATGGCTTTTTCGAACACCTCAGCTGTCACAACTGGAGCAGGAGAGTAAGCACCCATCCCACCTGTGTTGGGACCTTGGTCTCCTTCAAAGATACGTTTGTGATCTTGAGAGGTAGCCATTGGCAGGATATTGTCGCCATCAATCATACAAATGAATGATGCTTCTTCACCGGCAAGGAATTCTTCGATAACAACACGAGAGCCTGCATCACCAAATTTGTTACCGGCCAACATGTCATCAATGGCATCAAATGCTTCTTGATTGGTCATGGCAACAATCACGCCTTTACCTGCAGCAAGACCATCAGCTTTAATGACAATCGGTGCACCATTTTTTTCAACAAAGGCTTTCGCTTCAGCAACATCAGTAAAGACATCGTAGAATGCCGTTGGAATGTTGTGGCGTTTCAGGAAGTGCTTCGCAAATGCTTTAGAGCCTTCAAGCTGCGCTGCAAATTGAGTCGGGCCCCAAACTTTTACCTCAGCTGCACGGCAAGCATCCACTACACCATTGACGAGCGGCGCTTCCGGGCCAACAATCACAAGTTCTACCGCATTATTTTTTGCAAAATCGATAATTGCAGCATTGTCTAAAATACTTAAATTAACATTTTCACATTTATTTTCAGTGGCTGTACCTGCATTGCCCGGTGCAACAAAAACTTTCGCTACTTTATCGTCTTGCGCGATTTTCCATGCCAATGCATGTTCACGTCCGCCATTACCCAATACTAAAATATTCATCGCTTCATACTCCATGAATCGAAATAACATAAAGTCCTCAACCCAGAACAGGTGAGGACTCTATGCAAGATTTAGAAATCTGTTTTAAACCACATGTATGACTTTGTCATTACAGTCAGGATGCCATCAATTAATGACGGAAATGACGCATGCCAGTGAAGACCATTGCAATGCCAGCTTCATCCGCAGCTGCAATAGTTTCTTCATCACGCATAGAACCGCCTGGTTGAATAATGCATTTGATTCCTGCTTGAGCAGCATTATCAATACCATCACGGAATGGGAAGAATGCATCAGACGCCATTACAGCACCTTCAACCACTAAACCTGCATGTTCAGCTTTAATCGCTGCAATACGAGCAGAATTAATACGGCTCATTTGACCTGCGCCCACACCAATGGTTTGACGGCCTTTGGCATAAACAATCGCGTTGGATTTCACGTATTTCGCAACTTTCCAGGCAAAAATCATATCGTCGATTTCAGCTTCAGTTGGTGCACGTTTAGTCACAACTTTAAGATCATCTTTGGTGATCATGCCTAAGTCTTGATCTTGAACCAGTAAACCGCCATTTACGCGTTTATAATCCAACTGAGATTTGCGCGCATCGATTGCTGGAAGTTCACCACAGATCAGTACGCGGACGTTTTTCTTCGCGCCAGTCACGTCTAAAACGCCATCAGCAATACTTGGTGCAATGATGACTTCAACGAATTGACGGTCAACAATTGCTTGTGCAGTTGCAACGTCTAATTCACGGTTGAATGCAATGATGCCGCCAAATGCAGATTCAGGATCTGTCGCATAAGCGAGATCGTAAGCTGTTTGGATGCCATCTAGAGAAACTGCAACACCACAAGGGTTTGCATGTTTAACGATTACACAGGCAGGTTTAGCGAAAGATTTCACACATTCAAGGGCTGCATCTGTATCTGCAATGTTGTTATAAGAGAGTTCTTTGCCTTGAAGCTGAGTTGCGGTTGCAACAGACGCTTCGGTTGCTGTGTCTTCTACATAGAAAGCAGCAGATTGATGAGGATTTTCACCATAACGTAAATCTTGAGCTTTATTCAATTGCGTATTAAAGGTGCGTGAAAATTTGTCTGCCTGACCTTCCTCGACACCTACGCGAGCGCCTAGGTAAGAAGCGATCATGCCATCGTACTGTGCAGTATGTTCAAATGCTTTAACTGCCAAGTCAAAGCGAGTTTCAAGAGATAACGCACCGTTGGTTTTTATTTCAGCAATTACGGTATCGTAATCAGCAGCATTGACCACAATACCCACAGACGCATGGTTTTTTGCAGCAGCACGAACCATCGTTGGGCCACCAATGTCGATATTTTCAATCGCATCAGCCAATGAACAGTTCGGTTTAGCAACGGTTGCAGCAAAAGGATAAAGGTTCACAACCACTAAATCGATGGCATCGATATTGTGTTCTTGCATTACCGCTTCGTCTAGACCACGGCGAGCTAAGATACCCCCATGAATTTTAGGATGTAGTGTTTTAACACGACCATCCATCATTTCCGGGAACCCAGTGTGCTCTGAAACTTCCACTACAGCGATATTGTTGTCTTTAAGCAACTTATATGTACCGCCAGTAGATAAAATTTCTACCCCAAGAGCTACAAGGTTTTTAGCAAATTCAACGATCCCTGATTTATCAGATACAGAGATTAATGCGCGTTTAATAGTCATGATTTTCGTCAACAATATTAAAGGTCTAGATTAAAACAGAAGGCAAAACATAAGATAAAAAAAATGCCCACGGTAACCGTGAGCATTTTATCATTTATTCACTCATTAAACCGTGAGCTTTTAACTTTTTACGTAAAGTACCACGGTTGAGTCCGAGGATCTCGGCAGCGCGTGTCTGATTCCCACGCGTATATTCTAGAACTACAGATAGAAGAGGTTTCTCCATTTCTGCCAGCACCATGTCATATACCTGAGAAGGTTGCTCGCCTTGCAATTGTGCAAAATAATGGCGAACTGCGCGATCTACGTGAATACGAAGAGCGACATCAGATTGTGCAGTAAAAATAGGAGATTTGCTATTCATGCGAATTAATCCGAAAAATCAAATATCACTTGGGTAAAGGGATATATAAAAAGGGTCTAAAATTTTAATTCCGTTTTAGGTCCTAAAACGGAAGTTCTAAAACTTGTACATTTAGCTTGCCACAACTCGACAGTTTTGATCGAAAATTAAGCGTAACAATAGTTTAATATTTGTTACTGACCAAAATCAAAACAAAAAAATCTACTCAATACGCATTATGAGGATAAAGCGCATATAAGCTAAACTATAATTGTTGTGAAAATAGTGAGGAGTTTGCAGCACAAAGCTTTCGTGGCGCGTATGATAGCATTGTCTAAGAAAAAGTGAGCAAGAAAACTGCATTTTTTTTACATTTTTTTGTTTTTTTTAATAGTTTTTTTCAATATTAAGGTCGAATTATTTCCAAACTGTAGGTATCAAAGCTTTTGCGTTCCACCGGAAGACTAAACTTGAATTTAAAAGGACTATTCTGTGGAATTCGTTGTATTCCAGTAAGACTGTCAATCAGGTATTCAGAAGGCGGGAGAGAATAAGAAGAAATAATTTCTCCATTATCTTTTAAATTTACCTTAATGATCGGCAAGGCTAAACTTTTAGAATGGTAATTAATGAGCTCACCGGTGAATTGAGTTTTTTGCTTAGAAATTTGTTTTACTTTCACTTTATTGGTGGAGATGAGACGATAATTTTGTTCCATAATTGAACAATTAAATGCCTGGCAGGCGCTATTAAATAAACCACTAAACACCGGACTATTATTTAAAATTTTTGGATTAAACCAAAAAAATTGAAAAATAAGTAAACCAATCAAACATAAATTAACAACACTCCATAAAACATAGTTCCAAGGACTTTTTTTATTTTCTTGTTCCAGTTTTTCAGACCAATTCAGAGCTGGGTATGTTCCAATCGGGTCTGTACTGAAATAATTTAAATTGTTGAGATAGGTTTTTAAGTCAATATTGGAGTTTTCCACTTTACGATCGAAAATACCCAATAAATATTGTTCTGCATGCTGATTTGCCATAAATGTCTCAGCGTTTATCACATGAGATTGAGGATTTTTATTATCAAGATTTGCAGGGGAGGTTGATGGAGTAGAAGGTTGATCTGCTTCTACTACCAGATGTGTTAACGCATTAAAATTTGTCGAACATTTCGCACAGCAAACCATGCCTCGAGCAACTGTCAGTTGAGCCACGGAGACTTTATACTTGGTAAAACAGTTGGGGCAGTAGGTTTGTTTTTCGCTCATAGTCTATTCAAAATTTTAATGGGTATTTTGGCGTTTTCCCGAAATTCGACACCAATGTTCTTCGCGTTTTTCGACTTGAAGTATATCAAAAAACTCAGAATAAACACTAGAAACATCAGCAACTTGCTCTTCTAATATACCTGCAAGTGCGAACTCGCCCTCAGATTTAACTAAAGTTGCGAATTCAGGCGCAAGAGCCATGAGCGGTCCAGCAAGAATGTTTGCAACAAATACATCGGCTTTTTGAGCTTTAAACTCTTCATTGAATTCATCAGGCAAACCAACAAATAAGTTTCCCAATACTCCATTCAATTCAGCATTCTGTTTAGTCGCCAGTACTGCTTGAGGGTCAATATCCGTGGCATATACTTTTTTGGCACCGAATAACAGTGCAGCAACGCCTAAAATGCCTGAACCACAACCATAATCAATGACAATTTTATCTTTAACATCAGTTTTACCGAGCCATTGTAAGCACAGGAAAGTACTGGCGTGATTACCTGTACCAAATGCTAGACCTGGATCAAGCTTAATATTTACAGCATCTGCTTCTGGGGCTTCCATCCATTCTGGAACAATCCAGTATTTCTCACCGATTTGAATCGGTTCATAAGCATCCATCCATGTGCGTTCCCATTCTTGGTCTTCAATAAACTCATGATGTAATGGCGCTTCAGGCATTTGTGCGGTAATAAATGTCGTTAAAGCATCGACATCAATTTCTTCGCCTTCTTCTTGTGCGTAGATGCCGGTTACAATAACTTTATTCCAAAGTGGAGTTTCACCTGGAAGTGGTTCAAGTAAGTCCTGATTTTCAGCATCATCTAAAGTTACGCTAACAGCGCCTAATGAACTGAGGAGGGTTTCAGTAAAATCGACTTGAGCTTGATCAACGGTAATATGAATTTGTAACCACTTCACGGAGATAACCTAAATTTGTGTTTTTAAAAATGCCATTGTAACGGAACTCAGGCTTAAACAACTATATATTGATAAAAACTATGCTGAAAATAAAAGGATGCCTACCTGCCATCCTTTTATTTAGACCCTATGAATTAACTCACTACCGCATGTGGCTGTGGTGCAAATTTATTGAGTAGCATCCCAAATACAGCGGCAAAGACATACATGAAAATAGAATACACCGCAGCAGGCATAGCAATGGTAGAGCTTGCCATGACAGTAAGGGCAATCGTCATGGCAAGTGTGCTGTTATGAATGCCAATTTCAAAAGCGCAAGCACGGGCTTGGGCGCTATTAATACCCAGTAAGCGCGGTACAAAATAACCAATGATTAAACTACACAAGCAGAATAAAACAGTTGCCAAGCCCACTTGCGCTAAATATTCCAAAATTTGATGGCGTTCTTTTGCGACTGCACCAATAATAATCAGCACCAAAAAGCTCACCGCAAAAATGCGTAGCGGTTTATTTAGTTTAGCCGTGAAGTGGGGAGCATAACGTCGAATCAGCATACCAATCCCTACAGGAATAATAATGATGGCAAACACTTGCAATATTTTGCTGAACTGCAAGCTAATTTGTTGTCCATCATTCATAAAGTATTGAATGGAAAAATTAACGATAAAAGGCAGGGTAAAAGCAGCAATGATTGAGTTGATCGCAGTTAAAGTAATATTGAGTGCTATATCACCTTTAAACAAATAGCTAAATAAGTTGGCTGTACTTCCTCCGGGGGAGGCTGCAAGTAGCATCAGGCCAACAGCAAGCAGAGGCGGAAGCGCTAATACTTTACAAATGATAAATGCAATGCTGACTAAAACCACCAATTGGCAAAACAGGGCAATGAAAACCACCTTGGGTTGCTGGGTTACGCGGGCAAAATCTTTTAGGGTAAGCTCTAGCCCTAAACCAATCATAATGATGGCAAGTGCTAAAGGTAATAAAATGGTGATGATTCCGGAATCCATTCAAAATCTCCTTTTTAAATTCGTTATTTTTTTGCTCGGGGTGGAAATTTTCTTGTACTGATTTATATAACTTGAATACTGTTAAGTGTATAGCGGATATATATAGAATATGGAATAGCAAAAATTGTTCTTTAGTCACTACCTAGTAATCGCATTAATTGTCTTTGAATTTTTTTTCTTGGAATGAAGACAATTACTCGGTGGAATCATTATTTTGCTTAGATTTTATTTATATTAGAGTATGCATCTTCAAATCTCTATTGCAGTTATAAATCAGATACTTTTAATCATTGAGCGCTTTTGAATTTGCTTCTTTAAGTCGCAGTGGGCGTCTTGTTAAAATGTAGCCAAATATAAAAGCAAAAATGTACATAAAAATAGAATAGATTCCTGCAGGTAAAGCAATGGTGGTACTAGATAATACGGATAATGCAATCGTCATTGCAACTGAGGTGTTATGAATGCCTATTTCAAAGGTACAAGCGCGCGCCTGTTTGTCAGAAATCCCTGCCATATGCGGTATAAGATAGCCAACCGATAAACTGATAAAACAAAAAAGCGCAGTTGCAAGTCCAATATCGGCAAAATATTCAACAAGGTTAAAACGTTCTCTATATATGGCATAAAAGAAAATCAAAAATAAAAAAAGCACGGAAAATAATCGCATGGGTCTATTCAGTTTTAGTGCAAGGTTGGGTGCGATTGAACGAATCAACATTCCCAAACAAACCGGGATAAAAACAATTAAAAAGACTTGGGTGATTTTTTCAGCCGGCATACCAATTTTTGCATGGTCACCTAAAAAGTAATGAATCGACAGATTGACGATAAACGGCAAGGTAAAAGTACAAATCAGCGAGTTAATTGCGGTGAGCGTAATATTGAGGGCTACATCACCTTTAAAAAGATAGCTGATGAAGTTTGCAGTTGGTCCACTAGGTGAAGCAGCCAGTAGCATCAAGCCTACAGCTAATAGTGGAGGGAGTTTTAACAAAATACAGATAAAAAAAGCGATCAAAACCAGAATAATCAGTTGGGCAAATAAAGCCAAAAAAATAACTTTAGGATGGCGTTGTATACGAAGAAAATCTTTTACTGTAAGTTCCAGCCCTAATCCTGTCATCCAAGCGCTACGGGCAAAAAAAGAGCAAATAACCCCGAATCCATGGAATATCCTTTTTTCTATTTTTTATCCTTAATATGCTTTGAGTTTAAACGAGTTGTGTAAATAATCAATATGCAAAACGGGTAAAAGTAGTTCTTTTACCCGTTGAGAATTTGAATAAAATTAGTGTCTTATATAAATTATTGCGACAGAAGTTTAGGTTAAGGTTGCATTTGTGGTTGAGTTTGCATATCAGGTTGAGAATGCATTTGTGGTTGCATTCCAGGCTGAGAATACATTGGACGTTGCATATCCGGTGGGGACTGCATTTGACGTTGCATATTAGATTGGGACTGCATTGAAGGTCGAGGTGGTACAAAACCTAAAGCGCATTTCCCTTTGATTTCTGTACCATTCACCATTGCCATTTTAGCATTCATATCTCCACTACAAGCAGTGGTTAATTCTACTTCATCTCCATTAACAGCAGCATTTTTTGCAGAAGGGAAGAATTGAGGTTCACAGGTACCATTCCAGATTACACCTCGATAAGCAAAGCTGACTTGAGCACCTTGAGTTTTACCTTTACAAACCTGTTGATATTTCTGCGCATTATAAACCTTTTCAACTTTATCATTGGCAGAGGTTGCAAATGGTGCAAGACATAAACCACATAGAATGGATGAGAGGAGGAAATTCTTATTCATCTTTTATACCTTTGTTTGTAATGTATCCAACTTCAAGCTTAAAAAATAACCAAAATAAAACAATGCCAATCACGTAAATTTTTGCCGACTAAGTGTTTTGTTTCTATAGTAACTCTGCAAAGCATGATTACATTGCAACTTTTTATGATTGCTACCCAGTCAGGTCTTGATTGATAAAATCGACTGATTTTATCCACTTATCTTTCTCAGTTTTGATATAATAATCCGTCATTCTTTTTTTATCTCTCAAACCATTATGCATTATCCTAAAGTTTACGATGTCATTGTTATCGGTGGCGGCCACGCTGGCACCGAAGCAGCACTTGCTGCAGCGCGTATGGGTCGCCAGACTTTGCTCTTAACTCATAACATTGAGACTTTAGGGCAGATGAGCTGTAATCCTGCCATCGGTGGTATTGGTAAGTCCCATTTAGTCCGTGAAATTGATGCCTTAGGCGGTGCCATGGCACTTTCTGCCGATAAGAGCGGTATTCAATTCCGTATTTTAAATTCACGTAAAGGCGCTGCGGTACGTGCCACACGTGCGCAAGCAGACCGTGTACGATTTAAAGCAGCCATTCGTGAAACTCTAGAAAATCAGGCTAACTTAGATATTTTCCAGCAAGCGGCGGATGATTTAATTGTTGAAGGCGATACAGTTAAAGGTGTAGTGACTCAAATGGGGATTCGCTTTGATGCGAAAACTGTTGTCTTAACTACGGGTACCTTCTTGGGGGGTGTCATCCATGTTGGACTTGAGAAATCTAGCGGTGGTCGTGCGGGTGATCCGCCATCTATTTCATTGGCTGCACGTTTGCGTGAATTGAATTTACCCGTCGGTCGCTTAAAAACAGGTACGCCGCCACGTATTGATGCACGTTCAGTTGATTTCTCTGTCATGACGCCGCAGCCAGGTGATTTCCCGTCTCCGACCATGTCATTTATGGGTGATGCATCTATGCATCCGGAACAAGTGAATTGCTATATCACCCATACCAACGAACGTACTCATGAAATCATTCGTGGCGGACTCGACCGTTCACCTATGTATACCGGTAAAATTGAAGGTGTAGGTCCACGTTATTGCCCGTCAATTGAAGATAAAATTCATAAATTTGCGGATAAAAATTCTCACCAAGTATTCCTTGAGCCAGAAGGTCTGGATACGCATGAACTTTATCCAAACGGTATTTCAACGTCTTTACCTTTTGACGTGCAGTTTGAGTTGGTACGTTCAATCCGTGGTATGGAAAATGCACACATTCTTCGTCCGGGTTATGCAATCGAATACGATTATTTCAATCCACAAGCATTGAAATTCTCGCTTGAAACTAAAGCCATTGCTAATTTGTATTTTGCAGGTCAGATTAACGGTACCACGGGTTATGAAGAAGCGGGTGCGCAAGGTTTGCTTGCAGGCTTAAATGCTGCACGCCGTGCCTGGGACCAAGAACAATGGACACCAAAACGTGATGAAGCGTATATGGGCGTGTTGGTTGATGATTTGATTACACTCGGTACAAAAGAACCGTATCGTATGTTTACTTCACGTGCCGAATATCGTTTGATGCTGCGTGAAGACAATGCGGATCAACGTTTAACTGCAATCGGCCGTGAAATGGGCTTGGTTGATGATACGCGTTGGGCAGCTTATTGCGAAAAAATGGAAGCAGTGGAGAAAGAAACTGGTCGCCTACAACACTTATGGGCTGCACCCAACAATCCAATGGGGAAAAAATTCGTTGAGTTGACAGGTGCAGATCTTTCTAAAGAGTGTTCTGCGATTGATTTGTTGAAACGTCCAAATATCAATTTTGCTCAAATTGCAGAACTCACAGGTTCTGAAGTTACTCCATTTGTGGGCGAGCAAATTGAAATTGCAGTGAAATATGCCGGTTATATTAGCCGTCAGCACGAAGATGTTGCACAAATGAAGCGTCTGGAAGAAACACGTATTCCTGCCGATTTTGACTTTGATATCATTTCTGGTTTATCGCGTGAAATCACCTTGAAATTGAAAGATGTGCGTCCTGAAACTTTAGCGCAAGCGAGCCGTATTCCGGGTGTTACACCTGCTGCGGTACAGCTGGTCATGATTACGATTCGTAAGAATGGCCAAGCGAAGAAATCTGCGTAATTTGCCGAATTTAAAAAACCCGCATTATGCGGGTTTTTTAATGCTTAATTTTCATGAATCAATTTTGAATATGGTTTAATCACAAATAACTACTATAAATATAAGTCATTGAAAATAAATACCAATAAATAAAACTAAGACTTGAATTGTCTGTTTGTTTAATCTTTTAAGTCTAATTTGATGGGCTTTCCATATTTTTATGCCATGAAATCCGACTATTGTAGTGGTATTTTTGGTGAGTGATTGCACAGAGAATAGTGAGATAAATCGTTATTGTACAAACGATTTGTATACTATTGATGGAGATCAATCATGGCACAAACACACACAGGGAAACTACAAAAAATCTTAACGATATTTTTGTGTTTTTGGGTCGCATTTTTTGAAGGTTTCGATCTTCAAGCACCAGGTATTGCAGCGAAAGGAATTGCGGCAACCTTTGGTTTAGATCAGATTCAGATGGGGTATGTCTTTAGTTTGGGCGTATTTGGAATGCTGTTTGGGGCATTCTTTGGTGGACGTATTGCGGATTATTTGGGACAAAAGAAAGTCCTGATGTTATCTATTGGTATTTTTGGTGTTTTCATGGCGCTGACTGCAATTGCACCAAGCGTCGAATTTTTATACGCAGCGCGCTTCTTTACCGGACTTGGCTTGGGTGCAGCAATGCCGACCATGATTTCAGTGGTGGGTGATGAAGCAACGGAGGCCAATCGCGGCAAGTTAAATAGCCTGATGTATTGTGGTTTACCCGTTGGCGCAATTTTTGTAGCTGGTTTGGCAATTTTATTGCCTGAAATCGAATGGCATACCTTGTTTTTGATTGGTGGTTTAACGCCGTTAGCGCTTATTCCATTTATGGCGTTTATTCTTAAAGATAAGCCAAAACCTGTAGCTGTAGCGCAAGTGCCTCCAGAAGCGGTTCCTGGGATGGCGCAAGTATTGTTTAAAAACCAACAGTATAAAAATACCTTGCCACTTTGGGTTGGTTTCTTCTTTACCTTAATGATCAATTATATTTTGATTAGCTGGTTGCCTAACTTGCTGATGGAACAAGGTTTGCAAAAACAACAAGCATTCATGGTGATGTTGGTATTCCAAGTGGGCGCGGTAATTGGGACTTTGGCTTTGGGTTACTTGCTTGATCGCTTAAAACTCTGGCAAATGGCAGTGATTATCTATAGTGGTTTATTTGTTGCCTTGAGTTTGTTATTCACCACCACCTCTATTCCAATGTTGGTTTTGGCGGGGGTAATGGGCGGGATCTTCTCAACTGGTGGTCAATCCATTCTTTACGGTATTTCACCTATCTTTTATTCAGGCACCGGTAAGGTGACCGGTGTGGGCAGTGCGATTTCTCTAGGGCGCTTAGGTGCCATGACCGGACCCTTACTGACAGGGAAAATATTGGCGCTCGGTTTAGGAACCACGGGTATTTTAATGGCGAGTTTGCCGGCAGTGGTAATTTCTGCTGTGGCGGTCACTGCATTATCACGTTATAAATCTGCGCATAAATAGATGATTGCTGATCTTTAAAAAAACATGACTTTAAAAAGGGAATCTAAAGATTCCCTTTTTTATTGCAAATATGGATTGAAAAAATAAAGTCGTCTCAATAATTTGCTAAAATGCATGTATAGCAAACAGACTTATTTTTATATGGCTTACCAACTTATTTCGTTATCCATTCAAGCAACGGACAACATTCAGTGTCCCCATTGTCAACAAGATGTTATTAATTGGGCTGAAGAGCAGTATGTACAGCCTTGTGAACATACTTTATTTATTGCCATGGATATCGGTTTTGAATATATGACTGATGAATTTGAGCAAAGCATGCCGCGTTCTGTGGATGATCTGCATGCACATGATGATCAGGTGAATATGTTTACAGAAATCACGCAATCTAGGTATCTCCATTATTTGATTTTTCAATCTGATTTGGGCATAGCCGGGTATTCTCGCTATGTAGGTTTTACTGCATAAATAGCATTCAATAAAAAAGCTCCAAACATGGTGATACTCGTCAGTTAAGAAATTTTAAAATGAACTTTTTAACTTTTGGTTATTGTGAAAGGGGCCTTAGCTGTTTAATCCTATCTGAGGAGTTTATTGCTTCCGTGCGAACCAGTGTTTCTATTTGCCAACAGAACTAAAAGCATTTTGTTATTCATAAACCTGTTTAATTTCTATTTCTTAATCTTTTATTGTAAAGACAATAGCTTACTAACATCTGGTGGATTGTGAATGACGTTTATATCTATCGAAGGAACCTACAGGATTATAAAAAGAAAATGCCAATCAATTTTTAACTGACTGGCATTATCTTGAAGAGGCTTTTATTTTTAGGGAAGTAGAAGGAATTTAGTTTTCGATAACTTCTTCTTCAACATCCTCATCTGCAGTGTCCATTCCTAATTCTTTTAGCTTGCGAGTCAGCGTATTGCGTCCCCAGCCGAGTAATTCAGCAGCATGACGTTTGCGACCACGGGTTTGCTGTAAAGCGGCAGTAATTAAAGTACGCTCGAACATGGGAGTAGCAATGTCCAGAATCTTCATTTCGCCATTTTTAAGCTTTTGGATCGCCCATTGCGCCAGTAATTCATCCCAATGATGCAGCGAAACACGATCAGAAGTATTGTGCGGTTGCGCCTCATCACCAGAGCGGTGAATGGGAATTTGTTTTAATTCAGCCGGTAAGTCTTCAGGATAAACCTCACGTCCGGTAATCATCACTGTAAGCCAGCGACAGGTATTTTCTAGCTGACGAACGTTGCCTTGCCAAGGTAATTGTTGCATATACTCTTGGGTTTCAGGACGCAAGATTTTAGGATTTACCCCTAACTCTTTACCTGCACGTGCCAAGAAATGCTGCGCCAACATCGGAATGTCTTCACTACGATGGGCCAGTTTCGGAATGTGGATACGAATCACGTTCAGGCGATGATATAAATCTTCACGGAAGCGACCCTCATGCACCAGTTTTTCCAGGTCTTGGTGGGTTGCGGCAACAATACGTACATCAACTTTTACCGGTATGTGACCACCGACACGATAGAATTCGCCATCTGCCAAAACGCGCAGTAAACGTGTTTGGGTTTCAAAGGGCATATCGCCGATTTCATCTAAAAATAGCGTACCGCCATTGGCTTGTTCAAAACGACCCTGACGTTGCGAGTTAGCACCAGTAAAAGCACCTTTCTCGTGGCCGAAAAGTTCAGTCTCAATTAGATCTTTGGGAATAGCCGCCATGTTTAAGGCAATGAAAGGCTTGCTGCTACGTGGTGAATGACGATGCAGGGCATGCGCAACCAGTTCTTTGCCAGTTCCCGATTCACCGTTAATCAGTACAGTAATGTGTGACTGTGACAAACGGCCAATCGCACGGAAAACTTCCTGCATTGCAGGTGATTCACCAATGATTTCGGTGGTTTGAATAGGTGGTGCTGTTTTTGCCGATTCTTGTTGTTGTAACTTGGCAATATGCAAAATTGCACGATTGACCAATGCCAATGCTTCATCAATATCAAAGGGTTTTGGCAGATATTCAAAAGCACCGGTTTGATAGCTTGAAACCGCAGATTCCAGGTCCGAATGTGCGGTCATAATAATGACAGGCAGATCAGGGTGACTGGTTTTAACTTTGCCTAAAAAGGTTAAACCATCTATTCCCGGCATACGGATATCGGTCAAAATCACATCAGGTGTATCTGTATTCAGTTGATCAAGCGCAGATTGTGCTTCTTCAAAACTGGTAACGTCAAAACCTTCTTCTTTAAATGTTTTTTCCAACACCCAGCGCATGGCGCGATCATCATCAATTACCCATATTTTATTTCGCGACATGGTTAAACTCCCAAGGTAAATATAAGCTAAAGACTGTTTTTCCTGGAACTGACTGGCATTCAATCATTCCGCTATGTTGGTGCATAATATTTTGTGCAATGCTCAAACCAAGGCCTGTACCCTTGGCACGTCCTGTGACCAATGGATAAAACAGCGATTCTAAAATCTCTTCCGGTACACCCGGACCATTGTCTTCAATATCAATACGAACAGCAGAACGCTTTAACACACCATTAATAGTAACGAGGCGTTGAATCCGTGTTCGCAAAATAAGTTGAGGTTGATGGTCAACAAAGAATTCTTTATTTTCCATCATGGCTTGTACGGCATTTACGCTAATGTTGAGCATCACCTGAATCAGCTGATCACGGTCTGCCATGACGTCAGGTAAAGACAAATCATAATCCCGAATGATTTTGATTTTCTTTTTAGTTTGATTGGTAACCAGTGAACGGACACGTTCGAGTGGCTCATGTACATTGACTGATTCATAACTTGGTAATTGACGTGAACCGAGCAGGGTATCTGCCAGATTACGTAAGCGATCCACTTCGCTAATAATAATGTCAGTAAATTCTGAATATTGAGGATCATTTAAACTACGTGCCAGCAGTTGGGTTGCACCACGAATACCACCTAAAGGATTTTTAATTTCGTGTGCTACACCACGAATCAGTTGGCGGGCAACCTGATGTTGTTGAATCAGGTTTTCTTCTTTAGAAATTTTCAACATCCGGTCGATTGGATTTAATTCTATTAGTAGAAGTGGGTGATACGGTTTTTGATCGTTTATTCGTGAAACCGTATAATCCACATGCATATCTTTAAAGTTGACACTGATAGTTGCTTCGCGGCGGGTGTAATTTTGTCCCGTGATGAAAGTATTCAATAAAGCTTCTTTGGTATTAAACTCATCATCCGGCATATGCAGTAAATTCAAAACAGGCTGGCCTGACGCGCGCAGTAAACTGATGTCAAACAAAGATTCACAAGAAGAATTTAAATAAAAAATATTCAGCTGCCTATCAACCAGTAAAATGGCGGTGGTTAAGTTATCCACTAAAAGGCGATAGTCGATCCCGACGGGTTGATCCATTAGCGAAAGTATCCTGTATTAAAATAGCGCAATGGTATCTGCACCTCTTGTTATTCCTCCCTGTTATGGGACATTCAACCAGTTAAATGTTGTCGAAATAAAGCAAAATGTACGCCAACTTTGAACATGGGTGGAAATAAAAATTCTGAAGCTATAAAAATGTGCTTTTTGTTATTTGAGTACAGAATTTAAATAGCATATTAAAGCAAATAAAAATATTAGTGAACCAAAATGGTGCGCTTAAAATATTTGATAAAAATTTGGACGTATTTTGGTGCGTTATGCAAAGAGTCGGCTTTCTACCTATTTTTATGATCGGAAAAGACATACAATACGCGCATTATAGTGGAGTGCAGATTCATGAAATCCCCCAAAGTCGGTTTTGTTTCTTTAGGTTGTCCTAAGGCATTGGTAGATTCCGAACGAATTTTAACTCAGTTAAAGACTGAAGGTTATGATGTAGCATCAGATTATGAAGGTGCTGATTTGGTTGTTGTTAATACCTGTGGTTTTATTGAATCTGCAGTACAAGAATCGTTAGATGCCATTGGCGAAGCGATAAGCGCAAATGGTCGTGTCATTGTGACTGGCTGTTTGGGTAAAGATGAAGACAAAATTCGTAAAATGCACCCAAGTGTCCTTAAAGTGACCGGTGCCGCGGCATATCAAGAAGTGATGGAGGCCGTACATCAGTACGTACCTGAACCACCAAAGCATAACCCATATATTGACCTTGTTCCTGAACAAGGGATTCGTTTGACCCCTAAACATTATGCCTATTTGAAAATATCGGAAGGCTGCAACCATCGTTGCACATTCTGTATTATTCCAAGCATGCGTGGCGATCTGGTTTCTCGCCCTGTAGGTTCGGTTTTAAGCGAAGCACAAGCGCTGAAAAATGCAGGCGTAAAAGAAGTCCTTGTTATTTCTCAAGATACTTCTGCTTATGGTTTAGACACCAAGTATAAACTCGATTTCTGGAACGGTCAGCCGGTTAAAACCAAATTCTTCGACATGTGTGAAGCCTTAGGTCAACTCGGCATCTGGGTGCGCCTACATTATGTTTATCCATATCCACATGTGGATGCTGTGATTGACTTGATGGCACAAGGTAAAATCCTGCCATATCTAGACATTCCTTTTCAGCATGCCAGCCCGCGTATCTTAAAATTGATGAAGCGACCGGCGCATAGTGAAAACACATTAGAACGCCTTAAACTTTGGCGTGAAAAATGTCCTGAACTGGTGATTCGTTCAACATTCGTGGTGGGTTTTCCGGGTGAAACGGAAGAGGATTTCCAGATTCTGCTTGAATGGCTCAAGGAAGCACAGCTTGATCGAGTAGGTTGCTTTACTTATTCACCTGTAGAAGGTGCGACAGCAAATGATCTGCCGGATCATGTACCTGAAGAAATCAAGCAAGACCGTTACGAACGTTTCATGCAAGTGCAGCAAGAAATTTCAGCAGCCAAACTGCAAAAACGCATTGGTCAAACCATGACTGTACTGGTAGATGATCTGGAAGATGAATTTCCGGTGGCTGTGGCACGTTCTTATGCAGATGCGCCTGAAATTGATGGTAATGTCTTTGTTGAAGATATTGATAAGAGTCAAGTTAAAGCTGGTGATTTGCTTGAAGTCGAAATTACCGATGCAGATGAATATGATTTATATGCAAAGTTAATTCGAATTAAAGCAGCTTGATCTGTCATAAAAGTATACGAATAAAATTTTAGATATTGGAAGATTCGGAGATTTCCTGATGTTGGATTCAAAAAAGCCCCGTTATGAACGTATTTTGCTCAAACTTTCTGGTGAGGCGCTTGCTGGAAATAAAGACATGGGGATTGATGCACAAGTGCTTGATCAAATGTCTTTAGCTATTGCTCATTTGGTCGGTCTGGGTGTGCAAGTCGGTATCGTGGTAGGTGGGGGTAACCTGTACCGCGGTAGCCAACTGCAAAAAGATGGTTTGGTTGGCCGTGTAACAGGTGACCAAATGGGTATGCTTGCCACTGTAATGAATGGCTTGGCACTACGTGATGCTTTGGTGCGTCGCAATATTAAAACCCGTTTAATGTCTGCTTTGCCTATTGGTGCCGTCGTTGAATCCTATTCAAGCCGTGATGCGATTCGTCATTTAACTCAAGGTGAAGTGTGCGTATTTGTTGCAGGTACGGGTAATCCGTTCTTTACTACGGATACAGCCGCTTGCTTGCGTGGTATTGAAATTGAAGCCCACCTGATCTTGAAAGCCACTAAAGTGGATGGCGTATATAATAAAGATCCAAGCAAATATGACGATGCAGTAAAATATGAAACCCTTACCTTTGACCAAGTTTTAGATGAAAAGTTGGGCATTATGGATTTAACGGCAATCTGTTTATGCCGTGACCACAATGTGCCACTTCAAGTATTCGATATGAATAAGTCGGGTTCATTGCTTTCAGTGGTTATGGGCGAAAAAGAAGGGACTCACGTTACCAATTAATGACGTGAGCCTGAAAGCTCTTTATACTACATGCTATTCAATAATTACATCTCTTAGAATTAAGTAAGGAAGATCATATGATTAACGATCTTAAAAAAGACAGTGAAGACCGTATGAACAAGACTTTAGAGTCTTTAGAACATGGTTTTGCTAAAGTTCGTACTGGCCGCGCACATCCATCTATCTTGAATGGTGTAATGGTTCCTTACTATGGCTCTGACGTGCCTCTCAACCAAGTGGCAAACGTGGGTCTTGAAGATTCCCGTACACTGGTTGTGCAGCCATTTGAGCGTACAATGGTTTCAGCAATTGATAAAGCGATTCGTGAAGCTGGTTTGGGTTTAAATCCGATTACTGCTGATGCTATTCGCGTTCCAATGCCTGCGCTGACTGAAGAAACACGTCGTGACATGCAGAAAGTTGCACGTACTGAAGCTGAAAATGCAAAAGTTGCAATCCGTAACATCCGTCGTGATGTATTGGGCGACATCAAAGCATTATTGAAAGAAAAAGAAATTTCTGAAGATGATGATCGTCGTGCATCAGATGATATTCAAAAAATCACGGACAAATTTGTTGCCGAAGTAGACAGACGCCTTGCTGCGAAAGAAGCTGAATTGATGAAGGTCTAAGATTTAATGACTGTATCAGAAGACAGTTTACCTCTTCCAAAACACGTTGCCATCATCATGGATGGCAACAATCGTTTTGCAAAAAAAATGCAAATGCAAAAGGGTGCTGGACATCGTGAAGGGAAAAATGTCCTGGATCCGATTGTTGAGCACTGTAGAAAAAATAAAATACAGGCGTTAACTGTTTTTGCATTCTCTAGTGAAAACTGGAATCGTCCCCAATTTGAGGTTGATCTACTCATGGCATTGTTGGAAGAAACAATCCAGGAGCAACTGCCTCGAATGGAACAATTCAATATTGCTTTACGTTTTATTGGTGATCGTTCTCGTTTAACTGCACATTTGCGTGAGTTGATGTTGCAAGCCGAACAAAGGACTGCTAAGTTCGACAGCATGACTTTGACCATCGCTATCAGTTATGGTGGTATGTGGGATATGGCACAGGCTGCAAAACAAATTGCAGCAGATGCTGTGGCAAAAAAAATCGCAGTTGAAGATATAAATGTTGAGTTGTTTGGGCAACATGTCAGTATGGCGGATTTACCCGCGGTAGATTTACTGATTCGCACTGGTGGTGATTATCGTTTGTCGAATTTTTTGCTTTGGCAAGCCGCTTATGCTGAGTTGTATTTTACCCAAACCTTATGGCCTGAATTTACTGTTGAAGAATTCGATGATGCGTTAGCAGTTTTTGCTGGTCGTGAACGTCGTTTTGGTAAAACTTCAGAGCAAATCCAACAAGAGAAAATCGAGAATTAATAAATGTTAGAGCGGATTATAACCGCATTGGTATTGGTAGCAGTCGTACTTAGTTGTATGTTTGCTACACAGTCTCAGTATCCAATGTTTGTGCTGATGATTGTTGCAGCAGGGGTCGCAGGATATGAGTGGTTTAAGCTCATGCCAGGAAAAAACAAAAATCTTATTAAATCCTTTGCTTGGGGTTATGGATTAGCGACCGCAGCATTAGCAACTTTGGCCTTATATTTTAATGATATCGCTCTATTACTTTGGGCAGCTTCCATTTTTTCATGGATTTTAAGCATCTTTTGGGTTAAATCGTATCCAAGTTATGATGGATGGTATAATCCAAGCTTAAATGTGATCGGTTTTATTTTAATTTCTGCTGCGGTTACCGCAATTTTTTCGGTTTGGCATAGCTCGCCATGGTGGCTCATGTACCTGTTTTTACTGGTATGGGGCGCAGATAGTGGTGCTTATTTTGTCGGACGTAAGTTGGGTAAGAAAAAACTAGCACCAGATGTCAGTCCAAATAAATCGGTTGAAGGTTTATATGGCGGTATTTTCACTGCAATGATTATTGTGGTGGTGGTTGAAGTTGTTTATTTAGATTTAACTTTAGCTCAACATATTCTGTTTTTAATTTTATCTATAGTGACAGTATTTAGTTCTGTATTGGGTGATTTGTTTGAATCTATGATCAAACGTCGTGCAGGAATTAAGGATTCGGGTCGTATTTTGCCAGGACATGGTGGGGTGCTTGACCGTATTGATTCATTGCTTGCTGCTGCTCCAATTTTTGCTGCAGGCATGTATGTTTTAAAACTTATTGGTGTAGATTTATAGATGTCACAATCTGTTTGTATATTAGGTGTAACGGGTTCTATTGGTCAAAGCACCTTGAAAATTCTGCAACAACATCCTGAAAAATATTCTGTATTTGCAGTCACGGCATATAGTCGGATTGCGGAACTTGTTGAAATATGCAAACAGTACCGACCGAAAATCGTGGTTGTTCCCTCCAATAAGGTTGATGAACTCAAACAACATTTTCAAAATCAAAATCTGAATAATATTGAAATTCTGTCTGGTGAAGCCGGATTAATTACCGTCGTTGAACATACCGATGTCGATGTGGTGATGGCGGCAATTGTCGGTGCGGCAGGTTTATTGCCTACACTGGCAGCGGTTAAAGCCGGTAAGCGGGTTCTATTGGCAAATAAAGAAGCCCTGGTGATGTCGGGTGAACTCATGATGCAAGCTGCGCATGATTATCATGCAGAACTGCTTCCTGTGGACTCGGAACATAACGCTATTTTTCAATGTTTGCCTCAGAATTATTTTCAGACTAAAAGAAATGGCCAACCCAAACAAGGTGTGTCGCGTATTTTGCTTACAGCCTCTGGCGGTCCTTTTTTAAAGCATAGTCTTGAACAATTAAACAATGTGACGCCTGCACAAGCGTGCAAGCACCCGAATTGGTCGATGGGACAAAAAATTTCTGTCGATTCTGCAACTTTAATGAATAAAGGCTTGGAACTCATCGAGGCCTGTCATCTCTTTGCAATTTCAGAACAGTTTGTAACAGTGGTGGTTCATCCGCAGAGTATTATTCACTCTATGGTTCAATACGTGGATGGTTCGACTTTGGCGCAGATGGGTAATCCTGATATGTGTACCCCAATTGCACATGCGCTTGCATGGCCTGAACGTATTCAAACCCATGTGCCTGCACTTGACCTGTTTATGAATCATCAGCTAGATTTTCAAGAACCTGATACAACACGTTTCCCAGCATTGAAACTGGCTCGACAAGCGATGCAAAGTGGGGGGCTGGCACCCGCAATTTTAAATGCTGCGAATGAGATTGCTGTTGCAGCATTTTTAAAAAGTAGCATTGGCTTTACTGAAATCCCTCAAGTGGTTGAACAAACCTTGAATCAGGTTGAAAGTGGTGCTGCGGAATCGATTGAACTTATTTTACAAGTTGACAAGCTTGCTCGTTCTGTAGCCCAGCAAATTGTCATCAGTAAAGGAAACTAAAGCATGAGTGCCTTGTTTATTGTTGTGGCAGCCATTCTCTTACTCGGACCGCTTATTGCGATCCATGAGTTTGGACATTATATTGTTGCACGTAAACTTGGGGTGAAAGTTTTAGTCTATTCCATTGGTTTTGGGCCAACATTGCTGAAATGGACGTCTAAGAAGTCTGGTATTCAATATCAGCTTTCTGCATTGCCATTAGGTGGCTATGTAAAAATGTTGGATGAGCGTGAAGGCAATGTTGCTGAACAAGATTTACCCCAAGCATTTAACCGTCAGCATCCTTGGAAGCGGATCGCCATTGTCGCCGCAGGTCCCCTGATTAATTTAGCTTTTGCTGTGGTTTTATTCTGGATTTTATTTATCCCATCGCAAGAACAACTCAATACCCGTGTTGGTAAAGTATTACCAAATTCACCTGCTGCAACTGTTCAAATGCAGATTGGTGACAAAATTACTACAGTGGATGGTACTGAAACACCTACCTGGGAAAAATTGAATTTTGCTTTGGTCGATCGTGTTGGTGAAACAGGTTCAATTGAAATTCAGGCAGAACGTGAGGGGCAAGTCAAAACCTTCCAGTTACCTATTCACGATTTCTTAAAGAATCAAAATCAATCTGCTTTAGATAGTTTAGGCTTTATGCCATATCGCCCCAATATTCCTGCCATTGCCTCTAAACTCAGTGAAGATGGTGCAGCGATTCGTCAAGGGATGAAAAAAGGCGATAAAATTATTGCGATTGATGGGGTGAAAATGAATGATTGGTTCGATGTGGTTCAAGTTGTTCAGGCTTCACCAGAAAAAATGTTAAAAATAGATATTTTACGTCAAAATCAATTGCTACATTTACAGGTGATGCCACAGGGTAAACGTGACAACATGGGTAATGTTTCAGGTGTGTTGGGTGTACAGAATATCCCCGGGAAAATAAATATTCCTGCAGATTACAAACAAATGATTCAATATAGTCCGACTGAAGCATTTGTGATGGCGGTTGATAAAACGGGTCAAATTTCAGGTATGATTTTGAACTCGATCGTCAAAATGTTTCGTGGTTTAATTGGCCTGGATAATTTATCTGGTCCAATCACCATTGCTAAAGTGGCAGGACAAAGTGCGGAAATGGGTTGGCAGACCTTTATCTCTTTTATGGCTCTAATGAGCGTAAGTTTAGGTATTTTAAATTTATTACCGATTCCTATGCTGGATGGTGGACATTTAGTTTACTATTTTATTGAGCTGATTCGTGGTAAACCTGTTTCTGAACAAATACAATTGGTTGGTTTGAAAATTGGTATGGTACTGCTCGGCAGCATGATGCTCCTGGCATTATTCAATGACTTCATGCGTTTATAACAACGCAGATTCGAAATAAATTAACATCGGAAAAGACTGGCATGCAGCACAAACATTTATTTATGCCTTTGGCGCTCATTAGTGCAATGGCAGCAGTACAACAAGTATATGCAGCAGATGAATTCATTGTCCGCGATATCAAAATTGACGGGCTTGTTCGTTTAACGCCAACAAATGTCTATGGGATGTTGCCGGTCAATGCTGGCGATCGTGTCGATGATACGACTATTGCAAATTCGATTCGTGCTTTATATGCCACGGGCTTATTTGATGATATCAAAGCCTCAAGAGAAGCGGATACACTCATTTTTACCGTGGTTGAACGTCCACTGATCTCCAAGGTGGAGTTTAAAGGGAATAAACTGATTCCTAAAGAAGCCCTCGAAGATGGGCTGAAAAAAATGGGTATTGCCGAAGGTGAGGTTTTAAAAAAATCTGCCCTGCAAACCATTGAAACCGAACTTGAACAACAATATATGCAGCAAGGCCGTTATGACGCAGATGTAAGTGTTAAAACAGTCGCTAGACCAAACAACCGAGTTGATCTAACCATCGAGTTTGTGGAAGGTAAAGCGGCTAAAGTTGTTGACATCAATATTATTGGCAATACTGTTTTTAAAGAAAGCGAGATCAAGCAAGCTTTTGCAGTTAAAGAAAGTAGCTGGAGTTCGATTGTTACCCGTAACGATCGTTATGCACGAGAGAAGATGGCTGCCAGCCTGGAAGCTTTGCGCGCATTGTATTTAAACAAAGGTTATATCAATTTTAATATTGCTAACTCAAGCTTGAATCTGAGTGAAGATAAAAAGAATATCTTTGTTGAAGTCGCTGTAGAAGAGGGTGAACAGTTTAAATTTGGTGAGACCAAGTTTCTAGGGGATGCACTTTATAAACCAGAAGAATTGAAAGCGCTGCAAATTTATAAAGATGGTGAGACTTACTCTCAAGAAAAAGTAAACGCAGTTAAACAGCTTTTACTTCGTAAGTATGGTAATGCAGGTTATTACTATGCCGAAGTGAACATGGTTCCTGAAATTAATGAAGAAAACAAACTGGTTAACTTGAATTATTATATCAATCCAGGTCAACAAGTGACGGTACGTCGTATTAACTTCACTGGTAATACCAAAACTGCAGATGAAGTATTACGTCGTGAAATGCGTCAAATGGAAGGCGCATTAGCAAGCAATGAAAAAATTGATTTGTCTAAAGTTCGTCTGGAACGGACCGGTTTCTTCAAAACTGTAGATATTAAACCTGCCCGTATTCCTAATGTACCGGATCAGGTTGATTTAAATATTAATGTTGAAGAGCAACATTCAGGAACAAGTACCCTGGCCGTCGGTTTCTCACAAAGTGGTGGTATAACCTTCCAGGCGGGTTTAAGTCAGACTAATTTCTTGGGTACAGGTAATAGTGTATCTATCGATTTGTCTCGTTCAGAAACGCAAGACTATTATAATTTAAGTGTGACTGATCCGTACTTTACCATTGACGGTGTACGTCGCGGTTATAACATGTATTACCGTAAAACTAAGTTGAATGACGACTATAACGTCAACAACTATGTGACGGACAGTTTTGGTGGTGGTATCAACTTTGGATATCCAATTGATGAGAACCAAAGCATCAGTGCAGGTCTAAATATTGACCAAACTGACGTCACCACAGGTCCATATGTTTCGACTTATGTTCGAGATTATTTAAAAGCAAATGGTGGGAAAGCCACAAGTGTACGTCAAGATGTTTGTATTGCGACTCTGTATTCACAAGCTGCACTAGATCAACTTAATGGTATAACAAGACCTCAAACACCTCCTGTAGGATATGACACTCCTGATAAATGTTTAAATGAAAACCAACAGGCTGTAGGTTTGGTTGATTTCGAAGATCAATTTAAAGGTGGATTTTTAACTTATAACCTGAATTTAGGCTGGTCATATAACACCTTAAACCGACCTGTTTTCCCGACATCAGGTATGTCACATCGTGTGAATGGTGAAATTGCATTACCAGGCAGTGATGTTGAATATCAAAAACTGACCTATGATGCGCAAGCATTCTTGCCATTGCCATATGACTTTGTGCTTCGTGGCTATGGTAAGTTAGGGTATGGTAATGATTTACCTTTCTATAAAAACTTCTATGCGGGTGGTTTTGGTTCAGTTCGTGGCTATGACAACAGTACCTTGGGTCCGAAATATCCGGGTGTAACGTATAATGAGTCGCATCAAATAGATTATGATCCTGAAGAAGTGGGTGGTAATGCTTTAGTACAATTTGGTGCAGAACTCGCATTACCATTACCATTTAAAGGAGACTGGACGCGTCAGGTTCGACCAGTAGTCTTTGCTGAAGGAGCACAGGTATTTGATACTCAATGTAGTGTTCCTAATGGAAGCTTATATTTAAATGGCAATGCTGGAGTCGATGCTAAACAATATTGTGAAGACAATTTTGGCTTTGATGCTGACAACTTCCGTTACAGCGTTGGCGTTGGCTTTACCTGGATTACCATGATTGGTCCCCTTTCACTCAGCTATGCATACCCATTAAATGATAAACCGGGTGATCAAACTAAAAATATCCAGTTTGAAATTGGCCGTACATTCTAAAATTGCCTAAGAATAATTCAGGTTGTGTTAATACATTATTGGATGTATTGACACAATCAAACTTAAAGAGAAAATGATGAAAAAAATGATGATGGCGATGGGTATCGCTTTGGCAAGCATGACCTCTTTGACGCAGGCTGCCGGTTATGGGGTGATTGATTTAGAACGTCTGGTGGAAAATAGTAGTTATTTAAAACAACAAAACACCGCTGTACAGCAAAAAATTCAGCCACAAACCACTAAAATTGAGCAGCTGTCTAAAGAGCTTGAGGTATTACAGCAACGGGCACAATCTAACGCCAAATTTACTGATGCAGAAAAGCAAAAACTGTCGGCACAGTATCAAGCCAAGTTTCAGGAGTTGAATCAATTACAACAATCCGTGCAGGGTAGCGTTCAAAGCTCCATTCAACAAATCCGCACTGTTTTTGATGCGCGTGTAAAGCAAGCTGCTGAACAATTGCGTAAAGAGAATAATTTAGATATTGTTTTAAATAAAAATTCAGCGCTTGCCTATGACCCTAAATACGATTTAACTGATAAAATGATTCAAAAGGTCAATATTATTAAGTAATCAATGAATCATAGACAATTTCGCTTAGAAGATCTTGCTCACCTTGTACAAGGTGAGTATGTCGGTCAACCTGATTTAACTTTAGAAGGATTGGCAAGCTTAGATGTCGCTCAAGCCAAACATATCGCATTTGTAAATGCTGAAAAATATTTAGATCATGCACGTGCCTCAAAAGCAGGTGCACTCATTGTCACTGCAGCTTTAAAATCCCAGTTAGATACGCATAATAATTTTATTATTGTCGATAATCCTTATCTTGCTTTCGCAATTTTGACGCATGTCTTTGAAAAAAAACATACCGGACACGGTATAGAAAGTACAGCTCAAATTCATTCGTCTGCAATGATTGCTGATAGTGCCTATATTGGACATTATGTGGTGATCGGTGAGAATTGTGTGGTGGGCGATGAAACCGTCATTCAATCCCACGTTAAAATCGATGATGATGTAGAAATAGGCAAACAATGTTTTATTGATTCACACGTTACTTTAACCGGTGAAACTAAAGTGGGCAGTCGAGTACGTATTCATGCCAATACTGTAATTGGTGGAGAAGGTTTTGGCTTTGCACCTTATCAAGGCAAATGGCATCGTATTGCACAATTAGGCTCGGTTAAAATTGGAAATGACGTCCGAATTGGATCAAATTGTAGTATTGATCGTGGCGCATTAGATGACACAATTCTTGAAGATGGCGTGATTATTGATAACCTTGTGCAAATTGCGCATAACGTCAAGATTGGCGCCAATACAGCAATTGCAGCAAAATGTGGTATTGCAGGCAGTACCACAATTGGCAAAAACTGTGTATTTGCGGGTGCAGTCGGAGTGGTAGGTCACATCAATATTGCGGATAATGTCACAATTACCGGCATGTCAATGGTCACAAAAAATATTTCTGAGGCAGGTAGCTATTCTTCTGGCACACCCATGCTGGAAAGTTTGCACTGGAAACGCGCTGCTGTACGCTTTAAACAATTAGCAGATGTGCCATTGACCCAACTGGTGAAACGGCTTGATCATATACAGGCTCAAATAGAGTCCCTTGAATCAACTTTTAAGCGTAAATAGAATATGATGACTGAGTCGAATACTCCTGCATTTACGAAGCCTGAATTGCCAATGCACATTCAACAAATTCGTGAATATTTACCTCACCGCTATCCATTTTTATTGGTCGATCGAGTCGTTGATGTGACTGATAATGGTATTGTTGGTTATAAAAATGTTTCGATCAACGAAGAGTTTTTACAGGGACATTTCCCAGGTTATCCAATTATGCCTGGGGTGCTGATTGTTGAGGCATTAGCTCAAGTCTCTGGTATACTTGGTTTTATCATGAATAATGAAAAACCAGGCCCCGGTTCATTGTTTCTTTTTGCGGGCGCTGAAAAGGTTCGTTTTAAAAAACAAGTCGTTGCTGGTGATCAACTCGTATTAAAATCAGAGTTGGTTATGCATAAACGTGGCATTTACAAATATAATTGTATAGCCACTGTTGATGGCGTTGTAGCAACTACCGCGGAAATTATAGTTTCGCATCAGAAAATAGAGCAGGCATGAGTAATAACGATTTAATTCACCCAACCGCCATTATTGACTCATCTGCAGTGATTGCTTCAGATGTACAAATTGGTCCTTATTGTATTATTGGGCCACAGGTCAGCATTGGTGAAGGCACTAAGCTACATTCACATGTAGTTATAGCTGGCTATACTCGCATTGGGAAAAACAACGAAATATTCCAATTTGCGAGTGTGGGTGAAGTATGTCAGGATTTAAAATATGCTGGCGAAGAAACATGGCTTGAAATTGGCGATCACAACTCAATTCGTGAACATTGCAGTTTACACCGTGGTACGACTCAAGATCAGGGCATCACTAAAATTGGTAGCCATAATTTATTGATGGTGAATACCCATATTGCACATGACTGTGTGGTAGGCGATTATAATATTTTTGCCAATAATGTCGGTGTTGCTGGACATGTTCATGTCGGCGACTATGTGGTGGTGGGTGGCAACTCCGGGATTCATCAATTCTGCAAGATCGATTCTTTCAGCATGATTGGCGGTGCTTCGTTAATTCTGAAAGATGTGCCTGCTTATGTGATGGTTTCAGGTAATCCAGCGCATGCATTTGCAATGAATGTAGAAGGTATGCGTCGTAAAGGTTGGTCTAAGAATGTGATCCAAGGACTGCGTCAAGGATTTAAATTGATCTACAAGGAAGGTTTAACCACCGAACAGGCGATTCAACAGATTCGTGCGGAAATCCTGCCGGAAGTTCCTGAAGTTCAGTTACTCATTGATTCTTTGGAACAATCGAAGCGTGGTATTGTTCGTTAATTGAACATGCTGCTAAATAAAAAAGACACCTCCTATGGTGTCTTTTTTTATATTCTTATTTCTTGAAATAACCCGCTTCTTCCGATTTCGGGTAATCTTTGATTAGCTTGGTTTTAAGTTGATTGGCCAGTGCTGTATTACGATCTACATCTTTAGCAATATTATGCAGTTGATAGAGGGCAAGTGAAGCCTTGGCCGAATTTGGATATTGATTGATCACAATGTTGTAATTCTTTTTTGCTTCAGCATAATTGGTCGGTTCAATGGCTAAATTGAATTCTGCCAACCAGAAATAAGCATTACTAATATAAACACTGTTAGGATTATTTTTAATAAAGTTTTTCATCGGTGCAATGGCTTTTTTCGCACCACCTTGTTTATAGGCATCTAAAGCAACCGTATAAGCCGCTTTATCCATTTCAGCTGAAGACTGTTGAGCACTAGTGGGTGGTGTTGCTTGTGTATTTGTAGTCTTTGCTGCTGGTAGTGTAGTCGTTGTCTTGCTTGTTACTGCGGTTGGGCTATTTGCGGTACTGGGAGACGTATCTTGTTGGTTATCCTCCTCTGAGGTTGCGCTTTCTGGATCTACTTTTTGCTGCAAAAGTTCTAGACGCTGATCTAGGTCAGTATAGCGATTGGTGAGTTCATGTTTAAGCTTGTCAATTTCATTGTCCTGTTCTTCAATTTTGCCGCGTAAGGCACGAATATCATTTTCTAATTGCTGGTTTTTCTGCATGATTTGCCAATTAAGATTGGTCGGTACATTGGCAGTTGCAGCACCAGAATTAATTGCGACGCTATTAGCGCTCGGCTCAACAGGATTTTGACTTAAACCACGAGATTCAATTGGAATGTTGGCATAGAGAGAAACTGAACCAAATAAGGCGAGGGCACATAAAACATGCTGTTTGAGCATCATAAAAATATCCATTTCGTATTCTTAGGTATATTCAAAATTTGCAATATTTAGAATGTACCTATTTAAAAGATCTGAACACATTAAAAACGTCCATGCGGTGAAATGCAATATGCATTTACAAACTTGTCGTAGGTTTAAAGTAATTGATAGCCTTGATAAAAAATATAAAAAATGCTGTTTTTAATCAAGATTGTTTTTTTAATAATCAAATAAAGGCGATGTGGCACGAAAAGTCGTTGCAAGGCTTGCAAGTTAAATAAAAATCTCTATACTCTGATCTTGCAATGGTAGCCCCGCTGGTGGCTTCGCAATTGTACTCTGTGAACCCCGCCAGGACCGGAAGGTAGCAACGGTAACAGAACTATGATGTGCCGAAGTTTTGCTAGTGGGGTTGCCACCAGTTTCTAAAATAATAATTCTTATTCTTCTCTTAAAACTCATCTTCTTTTCTTGTAATTGCTTTGATAATCGCATCCATTTCAAATCCGCGATACATTAAAAAGCGAATCTGTTTTGCTTTAAGTTTTGGCTCTTTTTCTACTTTTGTGCCATATTTTTTTACTTTCAGTTGATAAGCCTGTTCATTCCAATCGGTTTCTTTTAATTCTTCCTGAATTAAACTGGCGTCAATTTTTTTTGATTTTAATGCCAACTTAATTCGGTTCGGACCTTTGCCTTTACGTTTTTGGCTAGACAGCATAATTTCTGCCACGCGTTGGTCACTTTGATAATTTTCTTTTGCCAGCTCATCGACCAGCTTCAATACCTCATCACGATCCATGGCATATAGCGCAAGCTTCTCAATCAGGTCGGCTTTTGAATATTCTCTGCGTGTCAGTACAGCAAAGGCATAAGAGCGCAAACGAGAGCCTGTAAGACCTTTAGGCTTGGGCTGTGGGTCATCTTCAAAATGTAATGCTTCTGATGCTATGGGGGTGGATAATGCTGCTGTTGACTCTGTCGATGAATCATCAAATTGTTGCTTGATGGCTTCATAGTTAAGCATTTTGGGAAATTTAGGATTACTCATATCGTGTATCGATCACATCAAATAAAAAACGCCCCGTAGGGCGTTTTACAGTTTAACTCGAAAAATTCGACTTTAACATCATGCTAGTTAAGCATCGAGCAAGTCTGGTTCTTCTTCATCTTTTTCTTCAATTGGTTTGGTCACAGGTGTTAATAGCTTTTCACGAATAAGTCGATCAAGTTCCTGTGCAATTTGAGGGTTTTCCTCTAAATGTCGGATAACATTGTTTTTACCCTGACCAATTTTATTGCCTTGATATGAATACCACGCACCTGCTTTTTGAACCAGCTCTTGCGCAACTGCAAGATCAACCAGTTCACCCAGCTGATTCACGCCTTTACCATACAAAATCTGGAATAATGCTTCTCTGAACGGAGGTGCCATTTTGTTCTTCACGACTTTAACACGTGTTTCAGAACCGACAATTTCATCGCCTTCTTTCACTTGACCAATACGACGGATATCCAGACGTATTGAAGCGTAGAATTTAAGTGCATTACCACCCGTTGTGGTTTCAGGGCTACCGAACATCACACCAATTTTCAT
>NZ_SJNU01000018.1:0-83719 GCF_004331055.1 Acinetobacter sp. ANC 4779 | reverse complement strand
ACGAGGTAAAGTACAGCTGGTGTTTTTAAGTCGTGATCCAAAAACACATCATCAAATTGTGTTGGCAAGTGGACGTCCAGAAGAAAATATTTTTAATCCGATAAATCAAATATCTTTAGAAGCAGATTCTTTAGAAACCTTGCAAGAATTATTTTTGAATTTTAAAGCATTGAATGTCCCAAATATTGATGCTATTACCCATGGCAATGCAATCTCATTCTATGCGCCAGATCCTGAAGGGAATCGCTTAGAATTATTTATTGACACACCTTGGTATGTTTCACAACCAATGAAAGTTCCATTAGATTTGACATTAGATGCTCAAAAAATCATGAGTATTGTGGAAGGTCATGCACGAGAACTACCAGGTTTTTGCCCAAGAGTGGAGTGGGAAGGTAGAATGCAACAATTAATGTCAGCTAGCTAAACAGAGGAAAGAATGTCTACATCCAACAATATGTTGCAAATTTTGACCTTATTCACAATAGAACAACCTGTTTTGGATGCAGACACCATTTGTGAAAAATTGGAATTTTCAAAACCTACAGGTTACCGATATATTAAAGACTTGGTGGTACATGGTCTTTTGGAGCGTTTGTATGGGGGACAATATACTTTAGGTCCACGTATTTCAGTAATGGATTATATTGCCCAACGCTCTAATCCTGTTATTCAGTTAAGTATTCCGCTAATGAAAGATATTGTGGAACAGACGGAATTCAATTGCTGTTTAACACAATTTTATGAAGACTATTGTTTGGATATCTATCATGAAAGTTGTAAGGAAACGACTTTATTAGCATATGGACGGGGCCGACCAAGACCAGCGTATGCGGGTGCAGCACCAAAAGTTATCCTAGCCAATACTGCCACGAAAATTCAAAAATCAATCTTTCAAAAATACAATGAGCAATTTCTTACATCAGATTTTGCGCAAGATGAAGCGACGTTTATTCAAAAGCTGAATGAAATTAAAAAGCAGGGCTATTACTTTTCAAAAGGTGAATTGGAATCGCATTTAGGCGCAATTGCTGTCCCAATCATTTATTCAAATAGAGCTTTTCCAATCTCACTCAGTATTGTGGGGTCAGTAAAACGTTTCAATCTTATAAATGTTGAAACTATTGTCGATATATTGAGTCAATCTGCAAAATTTATTGAAAGTGAATTCAAGAAAATAGATTCTGATTAGGTATAAGAGGTGTACTTTGATTACATCTAGATTCCACTAATGTACGTAAAGTTATTTAGTGTTTACAGGACTGAAATTTACCATTTGAGCATATGTATATCCAGTTCATGGTGATAAAAACCATAATAAGCTAGACACTTTAAATGGGTTTGAACATTTTTTAGCTCAAATTCTTATTTTAAATTTTATAGCCCAAACATTCCTGTTTGGGCTTTTTTATGATTTTTTATTTTCCGCATTTAATCTCTAACCCATGTTTCACGAATTTGATTAGCTTAATGACTTAATTGGACTAATAACTTTATCTGCCACTTATGAGTCAAACCAAAATCTTTATTAAAAATTTGTTACTTTAGACTGTACCCTAAAGTAACAATATGAAAGTTGGTAAAACCATGTATCATTTAAATGATTTTTAACCATATATAACATGTAACTTTGATATTAAAGATTTATAATTTACAAAATTGTTCATTTTTATCTAATTGGGGCGTGAAAAAATGAAAGGTCAAAAAGTAGGTTATGTCCGGGTGAGTTCGGTCGAGCAAAATACTGGGCGTCAACTTGAGGGAATTGAAGTCGACCGGATTTTTGTCGACCGCGCTTCAGGTAAAAATACTGACCGACCGAAATTTCAAGAAATGTTGAACTATGTTCGGGAAGGGGACAGGGTGATTGTTCATTCCATGGATCGTTTTGCGCGAAGCCTGAAAGATTTGGTCACTGAAGTAGATAAACTGGTCAAACGAGGGATCGCCATCCAGTTTATAAAAGAAAATATTATTTTTACCGCCCAATCTACCCCGATGGATAATTTGATGCTGCAACTGATGGGAGCTTTTGCACAGTTCGAACGTGAAATTATTCTGGAACGGCAAAAGGAAGGAATTAAACTCGCCTCGGCTCAAGGGAAGTACAAAGGCCGGGTACATAAATTGAAGCCTGATCAAGCTGACGCTTTGCGACAAGCATGGAAGGAAGGGAAGTATCCTTCAAAAATGGCATTAGGCCAGGCATTTGGAATTAGTCGCCAAGCGGTATACCGTTATTTAAAAGCCGATGAATAACTCAATTGAATTTTACGACTATATTTAGTTTAGCTTATGTAAGCCCAAAATATAAATGTCCGGTTTCTCCAAAGTAAAAATGTCCGCTTTTAGAATACCAAATTCACACTAAGTATTTGATTTTTTATTTTTATAAATTAAAAGATCAACAAGCTAAAAGACGAATACGAGTTCGGATTGACTATGTAGAAGATAGAAATTTCGGAGATACTGAACCTGTTAGTGAAGGGATATCTGAGTTACGTTTACTATTCTTGGTATATAGCCGGTTGCTATAAGATTCCTTTGAAAAATAAGAAATTGCTTTGAAGTTTAAAATGCTTTAATTACTAATAATAATTTCTTTGGAATATTTACTGATTATGTCTCATTCTCATATCCACGGGACAGTCAATTATGGAACTGCTTTTGCAATAGGTATTGTATTAAATTTAGGATTCGTGGCAATTGAAGCAATTTATGGCTGGCATACGGGCTCTATGGCCTTACTGGCAGATGCAGGGCATAACTTAACTGATGTCGGGGGTTACTTTTGGCTTGGGCTGCCTATAGTGTAGCTAAGCTGCAGTCTAATCGACGGCATACTTATGGCTGGAAAAAAGCTTCTATTCTGGCAAGCTTTATTAATGCAGTCTTGATTTTATTTGCCATGTTTGCTTTAGCATGGGAATCTATACAACGTATTCAGTCTCCAAGTCCTGTAGCAGCAATCACCGTTATGGTGGTGGCGGCAATCGGCGTGGCGGTGAATTTGAGTACAGCTTTTTTATTTCTAAAAAATAGTCAGCATGATTTGAATATCAGAGGAGCCTTTCTACATATGGCGGCAGATGCCGTTGTTTCTGTCGGGGTGGTGATTGCTGGGGCTTTATACTTATGGCAGGGCTGGTTATCGCCATTATTATCATTCTAGGAACCTTTTCATTATTCAAGCAATCTTTACATTTACTTTTTGATGGTGTGCCAGATCAAGTCAATCTTTTGGAAGTGAGAAACTGTTTATTGAATACACCGAGTGTCGTGACTTTGCATGATTTACATATCTGGAGTATGAGTACCCTGGAGAACGCATTAACAGTACATGTGGTTTATGATGAAAAATTACAAAGTGCGGATGCCTTGTTGACAGTAATTACTGAATCTTTACATCATCATTTTGATCTCAACCATGTGACTGTACAGCTAGAATCCATCGATTATGCTGAACATTGTGAGATGAACCATAAAGATCATGTTTCATAGACATGTGTTATTTAGCAGCCCCTGCAGAAACCCTATATTTTGTATTGTCGATCAGAAGTGGTTGTAGATATTCTTCCTTTGCCACAGTAAGGTACTTTTATTAAAAAAGATGGAAAAATCATTATTGATGGAAATGGTAAGCATTTAAAATAAAAAAATAATTTATTGTGAAAGCCCAGAAAAATGGGCTTTTTTATTTTCCATATCACATTGACAGTGATCAATATAATTTACATACTGGTTATATTAGACTCAATCAAGGAATGTGTAGATTGAACAATCTTCAGGCCTGTCATTTATATAAAGCTCTAACCGACGAAACGCGGATTAAAATTTTACAAACACTGCATTCAGGTGAATGTTGTGCCTGTGAACTATTGAAAAATTTATCAATTACGCAATCTACGCTCTCACATCACATGAAGTGCCTGACTGAACTTGGTCTAGTCAAGGGGAGAAAAGATGGACGCTGGATGCATTATTCACTAAATACCCCTTGTACCGAACAGCTGTATTCATTCACTAAAACACTTTTAGTCGGTCAAGGTTAGGGGGATTTAAATGGACAGTATTATTGCAATCTTTGCTTGGTTAAATAGCGTCCTGTTGAAAATGACATGGCTATCGGATGGGGTTGCCTGGCTCGTTGAAAATATCTTAGGTTTATCGATTGCCACACAAGTCGGTGGCAGCGTGCATTTTTTTATCTATGATGTCATTAAAATTTTTATACTTTTAAGTGTCCTGATCTATTCACTTTCATATATCCAGAGCTATTTCCCTCCAGAACGAACCAGACAAATTCTGGGACGCATGAAAGGTATTAAAGCCAATATCATGGGTGCCTTACTGGGAACCATTACCCCATTTTGTTCCTGTTCATCTATTCCTATCTTTATTGGTTTTACTCGGGCCGGTTTGCCTGTCGGCGTGACATTCTCCTTTCTGATTTCCTCTCCCTTGGTCGATTTAGCTTCGATCATTTTATTAGCCAGTATCTTCAACTGGAAAATTGCCATGATCTACGTGGTACTCGGTCTGATTCTGGCAGTCCTGGGTGGTTCACTCATCAGCTTTTTCAAAATGGAAAGGTATGTCGCTGAATTTGTCACTCAAAATTCTGCGGTGCAAGGTGATGAAGATTTTAAAATGTCCGCGAAAGAGCGTCGCGAATTTGCCTGGGAGCAGGTGGTCGAAATTTTCCGGAAAGTCTGGATCTATGTCTTGATCGGTGTCGGTATTGGTGCTGCGATTCATAACTGGATTCCAGCACAGTGGATTACGACCTTATTAGGACAAGATAACTGGTATTCAGTGCTTGTTGCGACTGTGGTCGGCATGCCGATGTACGCAGATATCTTTGGAACTTTACCTATCGCAGAAGCATTGGTCGCTAAAGGTGTGGGCTTAGGTACAGTTTTGGCCTTTATGATGGCGGTGACAGCACTTTCGCTGCCATCGTTAATTTTGTTAAAGCAAGTCGTGAAGAAACAATTGCTCAGCCTTTTTGTCGCGATTGTTTTTGTTGGTATTTTAATCATTGGATATAGTCTAAATTTAGTTGGTCAGTTCTTTATATAAAGCAGTCTCAGGAGATTAGAAATGCAGATTAAAGTTATGGGTACAGGTTGTCGTAAATGTAAGGCTTTACTAGCAGCGACAGAAGAAGCAGTGAAAAACAGTGGTGTACAGGCTGAAATTGAGTATGTCACCGACATGATCAAGATTGCTGAAACAGGTTTGATGAGTACGCCTGGTCTAGTCATTAATGATAAAATTGTCTCAAGCGGTAAAGTATTAGAAGCTCAAGCAGTGGCTGAGTTAATTGAAAAAAACAAGTAAATTGAGTTATTGAAATTTAAGTTTAAAAACCAGTTGCTCCGGCAACTGGTTTTTTATTTGAATGAATAAGAGCAGATTTATTGCTTAACAATAAGTACCGGCAATGGTGAGATTTTTAATACTTCTTCAGCTACACTGCCTAGAGTCAGTTTCTGTATACCCTTACGTCCATGAGATCCCATAATAATGAGGCTAACATCCAGTTCTTCTGAGACTTTGACAATATTTTTTGCAGAAACTTCAGCTTTAATTATTTTTGTTTCAAACTCACTCACGCTTTGATTAGCACATATTTTCTCTGCTTCTGTTAAAGCATGCTTTGCATTGAGACAAGCTTCATCAAAATATGCTTTCATGGTCTTAGCATCTGCACCGAAATAATAAAAGTCAGCGTTTACAAAGGGATTCTCTTCTACAATGCTAATAATAGTAAGTTTACTCTCAAGAGAATTGGCCAAAATTGTGGCTTGTTTTAAAGCGGCGAAGGCACTCTCAGAGCCATCGATAGGAACCAAAATATTCTTATTAGCCATTGAACAATCCTTAATACCCATAATTTTTAAAACCAATTTTATTCATAGCACAGCATGGAAATGCGGACAATTTTAATCCGACTTTTCCAGCTTGGATTATACTAAAGACATTATTTTCTAATTTTTATTTATATTATTTACTAGATATGTGGATATTTGCATTATCAAATGTGGGATCTATGGATCGTATTGAGTTTTTTAACTGCTAGATTGAGAAGATCATAAATCACAAAAAATATTGTTGAAAATACCTTCAAACATAGGTTTATGCAACAAAGCCTTTTTTAGTCTTTATTAGCTTGATATATATTTTTATTCAAAATTTAATTTTTTATTAATAACTTAAAGTCTTATTCCCTTACTATTGGATAAAAAAATACAGCAGTTTTATTGAATATATGCGGATATTCATATATAAAGATATTTTGAATTTGAGTTAATCGGAAAATGAATAATTCTAGCGTCATAAAGATTTATCATAATCCCGCTTGTGGAACTTCACGCAATACTTTGGCTTTAATCCGTAATTCGGGTGTTGAACCAATTGTTATTGAATATCTAATGACCCCACCTTCGAAAGCAGAATTAGTTGAACTTATTCGTAGTGCTGGTTTAAGTGTTAGAGAAGCAATTCGTAAAAATGTACCTCCATATTCTGATTTAGGAATAGATCAGGAAGATTGGTCTGATGAACAGCTTTTAAATTTTATGCTTCAACATCCAATTTTGATTAATCGCCCATTCGTTGTGACGGATTTAGGTACACGTTTGTGTCGTCCTTCTGAAATTGTTCTGGATATTCTCCCGTTACCTCAAAAAGGCGCGTTTAGCAAAGAAGATGGTGAAAAAATTATTGATGAAAATGGTCAAAGAATTAAATAGCACGTTCTCATCTCTTGGATGGGAACAATGTGAAGGAGACTTATATGGATCAAGTTAATTTTTTTAAATGCTTATCAGATGAAACACGTCTCAATATAGTGACATTAATCGCTGAAAATAAAGAACTATGTGTGTGTGATTTGATTGAAAAACTACAACTAAGTCAGCCTAAAATTTCAAGACATCTAGCCCTTTTACGTGCTGCAGGACTACTTCAAGATCGCAGACAAAGCCAATGGGTTTACTACAGTATCAGTCCAAAATTGGCCGACTGGTGTTATGAAATTTTAGATATTTTGAAGACAGTTCAATCTCAGCCAAAGCTGGATGATCAACAACCCTTTTCTGTAAATAGTTATTGTGAGTAATTCAATGAAATTTTTATTTTTATGTACCGGAAATAGCTGCCGTAGCATTTTGTCAGAAGTTTTGTTTAATAGCCGTGCCCCGGAAGGTTGGAAAGCATATAGCGCTGGGAGTAAGCCTTCAGGACAAGTGCACCCGCTGACCATAGAAACCCTTGAAAACTTAGGGTTATCTACTGAAGGTTTATGGAGTAAAACGATTGATGACTGTGAACAGTACCAACCTGATGTTGTGATCACGGTATGTGACTCTGCTGCTCAAGAAGCCTGTCCACTTTATTTGGGTGGAGCAATCAAGGCACATTGGGGCCTAGCTGATCCTTCACACCTGGAAGTAAATAAAGAAGAAAAAATGAAAGCTTTTATGACCACTGTTGAACATATCAACCGTCGTTTAGATGCTTTATTTGCCCTAGATGTAAATAAACTTTCTCGTCCTGAACTCATTGCTGAAATCAATAAAATTTCGAATGTTGAGTAAGAGATATGTCTGAAAAACGCTTATCCTTTTTAGATCGTAACCTGACGCTATGGATTTTTATTGCCATGGCTCTAGGTATTGCAATCGGAAACTTCTTTCCGCAAGCTTCTGTCGCACTCGATCAATTAAGTATCAACTCTGTGAATATTCCAATTGCAGTTGGTCTTATTCTGATGATGTATCCCCCCCTGGCAAAAGTGAACTATGCGACGTTGCCACAAGTATTTAAAGATAAAAAAACACTAACTTTATCTTTAATACAAAACTGGCTAATTGCCCCAGTACTGATGTTTGCTCTGGCTATTATATTTTTACATAGCTATCCCGAATATATGACTGGTGTCATCCTAATTGGTCTAGCTCGATGTATTGCCATGGTATTGGTTTGGAATGGCCTAGCTTGTGGTGATAATCAATATGTTGCAGCCTTAGTTGCCTTTAACAGTATCTTCCAGATTTTATTCTTCAGTACCTATGCCTGGTTATTCCTGACCTTCCTGCCACCTTATTTCGGTGTTGCTTCACAGGTCATTAATGTTGATTTCTGGACCATCACCCATGCTGTTCTCGTTTATCTTGGTATTCCATTTCTGTTGGGTTTCTTAACGCGTTGGATTCTGGTGAAACAAAAAGGGGTAGAGTGGTATGAAACTCAGTTTATTCCGAAAATCAGCCCGCTGAGTTTAATGGCTTTACTGTTCACGATTCTGGCCATGTTTAGCCTAAAAGGTGGTGATGTCGTGAGTCTTCCACTGGAAGTTTTACGAATCGCGGTTCCTTTAACCATTTACTTCGTTTTGATGTTCTTTATCAGCTTCTTCATGAGTAAATGGATGGGCAATGACTATCCTAAGACCACAGCAATCGCATTTACTGCAGCCGGGAATAATTTTGAATTATCACTGGCAGTCGCAATTGCCACTTTTGGTATCGCTTCACCTGTTGCTTTTACCACGATTATTGGTCCATTGGTCGAAGTTCCGGTGTTGATTGCCTTGGTGAGTGTTTCGCTCTGGCTGAGAAAAAAAGTTTTTAAAGAGGCCTAATTCTATGAATCTCCCAAACGTAGATCTTAATCTTCTTGAGCAACCGACTTTTGAAAAAGTTCAGGCAAAAGAACTTGCTCATCCCCCTCGCATTTTGCTCCTTTACGGCTCGAATCGAGAACGCTCTTACAGTCGCCTTGCCGTTCTTGAAGCCGGTCGAATCCTTGAGCATTTTGGGGCGGAAGTAAAAATCTTTCATCCTAAAGGGCTTCCTTTACCAGAAGATGCGGATACTGAGCATCCAAAAGTAAAAGAGTTGCATAAACTTTTAGCATGGTCAGAAGGCATGGTCTGGTGTTCACCTGAGCGCCATGGTTCTATGAGTTCAATTTTTAAATCACAAATAGACTGGATTCCACTGGCAGGAGGGGCAATCCGTGCCACCCAAGGTAAAACCCTTGCCTTGATGCAAGTCAGTGGTGGATCACAGTCATTTAACAGCCTGAACCAGATGCGTATTTTGGGGCGCTGGATGCGGATGATCACCATTCCAAATCAGTCTTCAATTCCGAAAGCTTTCTTGGAATTCGAAGAAGATGGACGAATGAAGCCTTCAGCTTTCTATGACCGGATTGTGGATGTCATGGAAGAGTTATTTAAGTTCACCCTACTGACTCGTGGTCAAAGCAAATACCTTACTGATCGTTATTCTGAACGCAAGGAATCGGCTGAAGAATTATCTAAACGTGTGAATCAGCGTAGTTTGTAAACGCTAGGTGATATTAAATGCAAAAGAGACATTCTAAATTAATCATTCTTGGCTCAGGCCCTGCAGGTTATAGCGCAGCTGTATATGCTGCACGTGCCAACTTAAAGCCAACGCTGATTGCCGGTTTACAGCTAGGTGGTCAGTTGACCACAACAACCGAAGTCGACAATTGGCCGGGTGACCCTGAAGGTCTAACTGGTCCTGCACTCATGGAACGTATGCAAGCGCATGCTGAACGCTTTGGTACTGACATTGTCTATGACCATATCAACGAAGTTGATTTAAGCGTTCGTCCATTCGTTCTGAAAGGTGATATGGAAGAGTTCACTTGTGATGCCCTGATTATTGCAACGGGTGCTACAGCGCAATATTTAGGCCTTGAATCTGAAGCTGCATTTATGGGTCAAGGTGTAAGTGCTTGTGCAACCTGTGATGGTTTTTTTTACAAAAACCAAAAAGTTATGGTTGTGGGTGGTGGCAACACTGCTGTTGAAGAAGCCCTTTATCTATCCAACATTGCTTCACACGTGACTCTAGTTCACCGTCGTAACTCTTTACGTTCAGAAAAAATTCTTCAAGATCATCTGTTCGAGAAAGAGAAAGAAGGTAAAATCAGCATCATTTGGAATCATCAAGTGAACGAAGTTCTTGGTGACAGCACGTCAGGTGTTACTTCAGTTCGCCTTAAATCGACTCAAGATGAATCAACTCAAAATGTAGACGTGACTGGGATGTTCGTAGCCATTGGGCATAAGCCAAATAGCTCGATGTTTGAAGGTCAGTTACAGTTACGTGACGGTTATATCCAGGTACAAAGTGGTACTGCGGGTAATGCAACTCAAACTTCGATTCATGGGGTATTTGCTGCGGGCGATATTGCCGACAGTATTTATCGTCAAGCGATTACCTCTGCGGGTTCAGGCTGCATGGCTGCACTTGATGCCGAGAAATATCTTGATAATCTGAATTGATGAGTAGGTTGTCATAAGTGAAAAGCGAATGAAAGTAAAAACCCAGTCTTCAAGATTGGGTTTTTACTTTAAAGAAATTAGAGATAAATAACAAAAGGGGAAGGCTTTGAATCAGAAACAGACTGAAACTGATGTCATTATTATCGGTGGTGGGCAGGCTGCCTTATCTACTGCTTATTTCTTAAAGCGCAAAAAAATTCCATTTATTCTACTCGATGATCAACAGCAGTCTGGTGGTGCCTGGTTACATGCCTGGGAATCATTACGCCTTTTTTCTCCAAATAGCTGGAGTTCTTTGTCCGGTTGGATGATGCCGACTACTGAACAAAACTATCCGACCCGCAATGAGGTCATCCAGTATTTGTCAGCCTATGAGCAGCGCTATCAGTTTCCTGTTGTACGTCCTGTGCATGTCGACCGGGTAGAATCCAATGGTGACTATTTAGAGGTCTATGCCGGGGACAAGTTCTGGCAAGCCAAGGCCGTTGTAAGTGCAACGGGCACCTGGAGTCAGCCTTATATTCCGCATTACACAGGCCAAGAGAATTACAAGGGCTTACAACTGCATTCTGCCCATTATCGAAATGCAGAGGCTTTTAAAAATAAACGCGTCATGATCGTTGGTGGTGGTAATTCTGGTGCCCAGATTCTGGCTGAAGTTTCTCAGGTAGCTGATACGCTTTGGATTACACCTACTGAGCCACAATTCCTTGCCGATGATGTCGATGGACGGGTGCTGTTTTTACGCGCTACAGAACGTTTAAAAGCACAACTCGAAGGCCGGACCATCGATCAGCCGATTGGTGGGCTGGGTGATATTGTGATGATCGATAGTGTCAAAGAGGCAAGGAATAGAGGAGTCTTACATAGCCGTCCACCTTTTCAATCTTTAGCTACAGATGCAGTTATTTGGCCAGATGGAAAAAAAGAGAAAATTGATGTGATTATTTGGTGTACTGGATTTAAGGCTTCATTAAATCATCTAAAAAGTATAGATATAGTAGAGCGAGATAACTTTGTAGAAGTTCAAAATGGAAGGTCTATTAAGTTACCTAACTTGTGGTTAGTTGGATATGGAGATTGGACAGGTATGGCATCTGCAACATTAATTGGCGTTTCTAGAACAGCGAGGGCTACAGTAGATGAGATCTTCACTTATCTACAAGAAATTAATACTAAAAAATTTTCAGAATAATTATCCATATCGAGTATAAGAATTTTAGAATCGGTTTTGTGTCTAGGCTACTGGGAGCATTCCAATATTTTGATTATTATTTCACTAAAAGTGTCTACAAGATCATGCTATTCATTAAGCCATAATTTTTGATATTTAAACCTAATTTCATGAATTGCACTAAAAAGAGGGAACTCTTTCATAATTTATAATTAAATTAGAAGTTTTCTTAGGAAGCTGTTTAATATTATTGATATCTATACAGTTTTTCTTGTAAAAGCGCTTCATTTATAGTGAGTATTTCAATAAAATAAGGGAGCTAGCTCCCTTATTTTATTCATTTGCTAATTAAAAATTACTCGCAACTTGATATGTGATGAATGAAAAGATGTAGGCTAATGCAAACAAATAAGTTGCCATAATGATGGGCTGTTTCCAGCTGCCAGTTTCTCGTCTAATTGTTGCTAACGTAGCAAGACAATGGGGAGCAAAAATAAACCATACCAATAATGATAAACCTGTGGCTAACCCCCATCCATCCGGGCCTGAAATTTGACTTAACAGACTTTGAGTTACTGTATCTTCATCACCTGACATCGCATAAATCACCCCAAGAGCAGCAATTACAACTTCCCTTGCTGCCATAGCAGGAATGAGTGCAATACATATTTCCCATGTAAACCCAATAGGCGCAAATATAGGATGAATTAAATGCCCTAACTGACCAGCTAAACTATAGTTAATGGCCGGCATGGTTGCATTATCTGGTGGTTGAGGGAACGTGACTAGCACCCATAACAAGATAGACAGCGCAACGATAATGCCACCAACTCGTTTTAAGAAAATAGTTGCCCTATCATATAAGCCTAATGCAATATTTCTAATATCTGGAATTCGGTATGTGGGAAGTTCAAAAATAAAAATACTTTCAGTTTTATCTTTTCGAACTAATTTCAGAAACACTGAAACTAATAACGCTGAGACTATTCCCGACATATAAAGACCAAAAAGGACTAATCCTTGCAGACTTAACCAGCCGTAGATTAATTGGTTCGGAATAAATGCCGCGATCAATAAAGCATATACTGGCAATCTTGCTGAACAGGTCATCAAGGGTGCAATCATAATTGTTGCTAATCGGTCCCGTTCAGAGCTGATACTTCTGGTTGCCATAATTCCGGGAATGGCACAAGCAAAACTGGATAGCAGAGGAATAAATGAACGGCCGCTAAGCCCGGCTTTAGACATTAATTTATCTAAAAGAAATGCTGCCCGGGGTAAATAGCCTGACTCTTCAAGCATTAAAATGAAGAAGAATAAAATCAAAATCTGAGGCATATATGCAAGCACGCTACCTGCACCAGCAATTACCCCATCCACAACCAAGCTTTTTAATAGAGGATGTTGGATTAGTGGTCCAATAAAATCACTGAGCCATGCGACAAAATTTTCAATGAATTCAATAAAAGGCGTTGCCCATATAAATACCGCCTGGAACATCACAAACATGGTTAAAGTTAAGATTACTAAACCCAATACAGGATGTAGAAAAATTTTATCTAGAAATGCGGTTCTTTTATCACCACTGTCATTATTTAAAATAACTTGTTTGGTGATTTGTTTGACCTGTTCAAAATGACTTAATTCAGAATGATAAGGAGTAATAAAAAGATTTTTTTGATCTAATTGATTAATTAAATCTTGAATTCCTTTTGTTTTAACTGCGACAGCTTCAACTACAGGGATACCTAACAGTTGAGACAGTTTATCCTTATCAATGGAAATACCACGCTTTTTGACCTCATCCATCATATTTAATACAAGAATCATAGGGCGATTTAGAGCACGAACTTCGAGAACCAAGCTCAAATGTAAGCTTAAATTTGTGGCATCTACAACGCATATAAAAATATCGGGTAGAACTTCACCTTTTAGCTCGCCCAAACAAACTGCCCTGGTGACTTCTTCATCTAAACTACTAGGTTTTAAACTGTAAGTTCCGGGTAAGTCCAATACTCGTACTGCATCACCAGAAGGTAATTTAAAAGAACCTTCTTTTCTTTCTACGGTAACTCCAGCATAGTTGGCAACTTTTTGTCGCGTACCAGTAAGCGTATTAAATAAAGAGGTTTTTCCACAATTTGGATTACCGACTAATGCAATGTTCTTAATCTTCATTGGATACTAACTCTACAAAAATTCTTTCAGCTTCATTCTTTCTTAATGCGAATCTTGAAGTTTCAATTTGAACTAAAACAGGATCTCCGCCAAAAACACCTTTAGCGAGTACTTGTAGAGTTTCACCCTCTCTAAAACCTAATAGTTGGAGCCGTTCCAATACGGGATCAGTGGTATGACTGTATTGATTACCTTTTTTGAGATCTCTAATTTTGACGATCTGATTTTGTTTAACTTGAAATAGATTCATTTTCGATACTCTTACTTCAAAGCCAAAATCTTTCGAGCACCATTAAGCACGAATAAAGAAACCAGGATGCCAATGATTAAGTCTGGGTAAGCTGATCCCGTCCACGCCACGAGTACACCGGCAAATATAACGCCCATATTTACGACAACGTCATTCGCCGAGAAAATCCAACTGGCTTTCATATGTGCGCCATCTTCTCGATGACCAGAAATAAGATATAAGCATGTCACGTTAGCTATAAGTGCGAGCAGGCCAATAACAATCATGAGCGTTGATTCTGGCTCGCTTCCAAACATGAATCGTCTAATGACATCAATAATCACGATGACAGCAAGTAATAACTGAATCCAACCTGCGAAATGGGCTGCTTTCACTTGATATTTCGCAGCTTTTCCGACGGCATATAGCGCAATACCATAAACGGCTGCATCGGCAAACATATCTAGAGAATCAGCAATCAATCCTGTAGACGCAGCAATAATTCCGCTGATGAATTCTATAAAGAAAAGTAGAGCATTAATGCCTAATAACAGTTTAAGTACTTTAGCTTGTCTCACAGGATCAGGTTCATTAGGTATATCGCCTGAAGAAAGCTGTGTTTCATCAAGTTTCGCCCCAAAACCCAGTCCTTCAAGTTTGGCCGTAATTTGCTGACTCCCTTCATTATGGAAGACTTTCAGTTTTCGATTGGGAAGATCAAAAGTAAGACCTTTAACTGCTTCAATATCTGCAAGAGCCATACGGACCATTTGCTCTTCAGCAGAGCAATCCATTTTAGGAATGGTATAGGTACTTGTTTGCTTAGCCTGTTGATTGCTTATATAAGTTTCAGTCTTCACAAGCTTTGCACCAAAACCCAAAGCTTCAAGTTTGGTAGTTATATTTTCATCTTTTTGATTATGTAGAACCTTTAAAGACCGGTTAGGTAAATCAAAGATGAGTTTTTGAACACCATCAATTGAAGATAGCGCCATACGAACCATCTGTTCTTCCGCAGAACAATCCATTTTGGGAACTAAGTATTCACTCATGTAGTGCGAATTTTTTAAAACGTCTTCAGTGCTTAAATTTTCTTTGGGATCAGAACCACAACAGGATTGAGCGGTATCTTCACAACTGTTTGAAGTGTTACAGCAAGGAGATGAAGATTTTTCTTCTTCCTCTTCACCACAACAGCTAAGCGTATTATTACAATTCTTTGAATTGTTTGCTTCTGCAATTGATGGATGATTTTCTTGTTGAGATTTCTTATCTTTGCATGGTGTTTCTTTACTACATCCACAACCACTCATAATTATACCCATTAAAAAAATTTATAAACTTTGAATATTAGAATCCCTATAGTTACTATAGAGTCAAGATTTTTTGGAAATACCAACTCAATGCATTTAAAAATTGGTGAACTCTCTAAAAAAACCTCATGTTCAGTATTAACAATTAGGTTTTATGAAAAGGAAGGTTTAATTCCGGAACCCGAAAGAACGGAAGGAAATTACCGCCTTTACGATATAGGCTATGTTGAGCGAATTAAGTTTATTTTGAATTGCCGAACTTTAAATATGAGTTTGAATGAAATTCGTCAATTACTCACCTATAAAGATAATCCCAAGAAAAATTGTTCAGATGTGAATGAATTAATTGACTTACATGTCAGTGCTATCAGAGAAAATATAATCAAGCAACAAAAGCTTATTGAACAATTATCTGATTTAAGAGGTACTTGTGATGGTTTATGTACAATTGACCAATGTGGAGTTCTAAAAAATCTAGCTTGATTATCTAGACCTATGCTTTTTTCAAAAACTCTGTATATCTTTACTTAAGGCTGCAAAAAGATTAAGGTGACTTAAATTTTGTGATCAGATCTTAGATAGCTTTGGTTAGCTTCCGATTGGTGTTTTAAATACAGATTTGTGTATGAAGAGAAAAACATTTCTAATCCAGATATTGGTACTCTTATTCACATTCCAGAATATTTGGAGTGTGGCAGAGGCTGCTTGTCTGCATGAAATGCCAAACATACCCAATTCAATACTCTCTAATCCAATCGATTTAGACGAAAAGAGTGATAGTCCTCGTCAAGCACTTTATTCCCTAGAAAACTATAAAGAAATCTATGACTATTGTCAGAAGGTTTGTTTTAACGAAAAGTGCAGTCATTTCTCAAATACAATCGTCATTCAGATTGACCCACCCGATGATCTGAAGCTTAAAGCTAATTTTGAGACCGGCATTACCCCAACTTATTTGGGAATAACTTTTTATAAATCCCCTTATCTGAATCAATTAACCCCGCCTCCCGATTTGCCCCTACTATTGGTGGGGTAGTCTTATAAAAGCCCACCACTCCTAATTTCATTATGCGTGGGGCATTTTCATGTCAAAAAACAAATTACATCAGGATACCTCCATCCTGAATTTATCCTGGTCAGCCTTAGGTAGCGGTATCTTGCTATCTGCAATGATCAGCTTCAGTACTTCCGTAGTCGCCAGTACTCAAGATTTAACGCTGCAGCAAGCTATTGAGCAGGTTAACCAATATCAAGCGTCCCAAAATTTCTGGGAAACGCAAAATAGTATTAATGCCACGAATCTTCAGCAAAGTAAGCTGTTTAAAAATCCTGAATTGTCAGTTGAACAAACGGGCTTTGGTTCAAATAATGAAAAAGAGCTTGCCATCGGTATATCACAACCTTTGGATATTTTTGGTGAGCGAAGAGCAAACCAAAAATTAGCCAGTCTCTCAATAGATAAAACAGCGCTGAAACAGAAGATTTATCAAGCACAAATTGAGCTTGCAGTGAAATATGTATGGTCGCAACTGGCCATTGCCGAACTTGAAAAAAACATTGTCAATGAACAACTTCGGGTGAGCGAAGAAAACCTTCAAGCAATCGAAAAGCGCTTTAATGCAGGCAGTATCGCGCAAGTAGATGTGAATCGCGCACGTTTAAGTCATGCTGAAAATATCCGTCTTTTTAGACAGGCCGACTTACAGGTACAAGTGGCAACCCAACAATTATCAAATTTATGGGGAACCTCTGATAAGTCATTGAAGGTAAACCTCTCTTCGCAAAAGCTTTGGCCAAAATCGACTCATGGGCAGGTTCAAGAATATTTAGCGGATAACTACATTGAGAAATATCGGATTTTACAGGTGTTAGAGTCTCAAGCAACGGTTGATCAGCTGAAAGCAAAGTCACGTCCTAATCCTACTTTAAACCTGGGCGTTAACCGCACCCAATCCTTGGATAACTCAACACAAAATCAACTGGTGGTTGGAGTCAGTGTACCGCTCAATATTTTCGATCGTCAGCAAAATGGCATAAAAATCGCGCAAGAAAAAATGAACTTATTAGAGCGTCAGAAAGACTTTTATCTAAAGCAAAATGCGCTGCAAATAGGCACGATCTTAACCGAGTTGCAGGGTTTAGAGCTTCAATTCAAAGTCGTTGACGAGACTCAAATTCCTTTGGCGACTCAAGTTCAAAGTAAAACTTTACAAGGTTTTCTGGCAGGAAAGTTTGCTTTAACCGATGTTCAGCAAGCCACGCTTCAATTACAAGACATCCGTCTACGTAAAGTCCAGTTGTTACGGGAGGGCTGGCAAAAGGCCATCGAAGCAGAAAGTTTAAGCTTAGGCATTAGCCCAAGTGAAGTCATGTCGAAAGATGCTATTGCACAAATCAATCAAAATTTATGGCAAGACATACAGGCCATGCCTGTCATTGGTGGGGGAAATTAACATGTTCGATCTTAAAAACAGCTTAATAAAACAGAGCGGAAAAATCTCTCAACCTCTACTGATTAGTTTGGTTATCGGCGCTACCGTACTCCTCAGTATTTTTTTGATCTTAACTGGTAAGAATAAATCGGAAACATCAGATGAACATGCAGAGGAAGAAAGCGGAGAAGAACATGGCGGTGAAACTGAAGAGCATGCCGAAGGCGTGAGCCTGACCGCCAAGCAACTGGTTGAACAAGGTATACAGTTATCAGCGGTCGATCAAGGTCCGGTGGTTAAATTAAGTTCTTATCCTGCCAAACTCAATGTGAATACGGATCAGCAAGCGCATGTCTCACCGAGTTTTAGCGGTCATGTAGAAAATGTCTATGTAGAACTCGGCCAAAAAGTTCAGAAAGGACAGCCTTTAGCTGCGTTGCTTGTGCCTGACTTAGTCGATCAACAGGCCAATTTTAAAATGGAACAAACCAACCTTGAACTGGCTAAACAAGACTTCGATCGTGAGCGTCAGCTTTGGTCACAGGGTATTTCAGCAAAACAAGACTATCAACGTGCTTCCAACGCCTATAAACGGGCACAAATTCAGGTTCAAGCGGCCCAATCACGTTTAAGTGCATTTGGTGCAGTGAATGCCAGTAATGGCCGCTATATTTTGAAAGCCCCCATTTCCGGCGTGATTAGTAAAAAGGATTTGGTGCTAGGAGAAAATGTTCAGTTAGCAAGTCAACTCTTTACGATAGACAGGTTAGATCAGCTCTGGCTTGAGTTTATTGTTCCAAATTCTGAAATTGTGGGCTTAGCCCCGAATCAAAAGATCGAATTTAAATCCTTGCAAACAGAAAAGGTTTATCAAGCTGTTATTCAGACTTTAAATACTGAAGCGGATATTCAAACAGGTCGTCTTCAGGTGCGAGCAAAAGTTGAATCGAATGCAACCGAATTACGTCCAAACTTGATGGTGAACGTACAGTTGCAACAACGGAGTGAAAGTACCGCATTACGGGTACTTAAGTCCGCAGTTCAGAATGTCGATGGAAAAGATGTGGTTTTTGTCGCCACTCAGCATGGACAAAAAGTTGAATTCAGTCCGCAACCTGTGAAATTAGGGCAATCATCTGGGGAGAGCCAATGGATTGAAGTGGTGAGTGGGCTTAGTCAGGGACAAAAATATGCCGCTCAAGGCAGTTTTTTACTGAAATCCGAGCTGGAAAAAGGAGAGGCTTCACATGAGCACTGAAACTCCTCAAATTCCAGACCACGAATCGGTAAAACCTGAAGGACTGTTTGATCGACTGATCCAGTTTTCTATCCATAACGCAATCTGGGTCATGCTGTTTATTGCGGCTTGGATTGCTATTGGTATTTATAGTTATCAAAAGTTACCGATTGATGCTGTACCGGATATTACCAATACTCAGGTGCAGATTAACACTTCAGCCAATGGCTTTACGGCTTTGGAAATGGAACAGCGGATTACCTATCCAATTGAGAATGCCATGTCAGGCATGCCGAAAATGGAACAAACCCGCTCTATTTCACGCTACGGCTTATCACAAGTGACCATCATTTTTGAAGATGGCACGGATATTTACTGGGCCAGACAGCTTATCAACCAGCGCTTGCAAGAAGCAATGGGAGAAATGCCTGAAGATGTGCAACCTAACATGTCACCTATTTCGACAGGTTTAGGTGAAATCTATCAATGGGTGATTAAAGCCGAACCAAATGCTAAAAAGCCGGATGGGACCGCTTATTCGGCTATGGATTTACGTGAAATTCAGGATTGGATTGTAAGGCCACAATTACAGCGCGTAAAAGGCGTTGCGGAGATCAACAGCATTGGTGGCTTTAATAAAACCTATGTGGTTGCCCCAGATCTGAACCGATTGCAACAATTGCAAATTCCTTTGTCTGATTTACAAACTGCCTTAACAGAGAATAATGAAAACCGTGGTGCTGGCTATATTGAGAAAAATGGACAACAGCTAACGGTTCGTGTTCCCGGCACTTTAAACACGATTGAAGATATCCAGAACATCAGTATTGCCAATAAAAACGGCTATCCGATTCGGGTGGCAGATGTCGCCAATGTCTCAATTGGTCATGACTTAAGAACAGGGGCTGCAACCTATAATGGTGAAGAAACGGTATTGGGTATTGCCATGATGATGATGGGAGAAAATAGCCGTACCGTTGCTCAAGCCATTGATGAAAAGGTGCAATCGATCCAGCAATCGCTACCTAAAGGTGTGGTGATTGAGACTGTGTATGACCGTACGCATTTGGTTGATCGGGCGATCAAAACCGTTCAGAAAAATTTGATTGAGGGTGCAATCCTCGTCATTGTTATTTTATTTCTCTTTCTAGGTAATTTCCGTGCTGCGCTGATCACGGCTTGCGTTATTCCACTGTCAATGCTGTTTACCTTGACGGGAATGGCAGAGCAGAAGATTAGTGCAAATTTGATGAGTTTAGGGGCACTGGACTTCGGTATTATTATTGATGGTGCAGTGGTTATTGTAGAAAACTGTATCCGTCGGCTAGCAGAAGCTCAGAAGCTGAAAGGTGGTTTACTTAGCCGTTCTGAAAGATTTAAAGAAGTCTTCTTGGCTGCAAAACAGGCGCGTCGTCCTCTCATCTTTGGACAGTTAATTATTTTGGTGGTTTATCTACCTATCTTTACCCTGACGGGTGTAGAAGCCAAACTTTTCCATCCTATGGCAATGACGGTTGTACTGGCTTTAATTGGGGCCATGATTTTATCTGTCACTTTTGTGCCAGCCGCAGTTGCCCTATTTGTCACTGGAGAAGTCAAGGAAACCGAAAGTCGCTGGATGCATTGGCTTAAAACCAAATATGAACTGCTTTTAGATAAAGCCTATGAGCTTCGTTTATTTGTGACTATTGTGGCTGCCTGTATTTTAGTGCTTACGGGTGTGCTAGCTACTCAAACAGGTAGCGAGTTTGCACCTCAACTGGGTGAAGGTGATTTTGCTGTTCAGCAAATGCGTTCCCCAAGTACAGGGTTAGAACAGTCACTGAGAATGCAGGAAAATACTGAAAAGTTACTGTTGAAAGAATTTCCTGAAATTAAAGCAATCTTTGCCCGTACCGGTACAGCAGAAGTGGCCACAGATGTCATGCCACCCAACATTTCAGATGGCGTGGTACTGTTAAAACCTCATGATGAATGGCCTGATCCAAAACAAACGATTGATGAGCTTCGCCAAAGAATGATTACTTTCTTAGCGACATTGCCGGGAAATAACAGTGAGTTCTCGCAACCCATTGAACTGCGTTTTAACGAGTTAATTTCAGGGGTGCGAAGTGATGTGGGTGTCAAGTTATTTGGCGATGATATGGAAATTCTGAATCGTGAAGCGAATAAGATTTCTCAGAAAATTAAATCAATTTCAGGCGCGACAGCCGTTAATGTAGAGCAAACCAGCGGCTTACCCTTGTTGAATGTAGAAGTTGATAAGTCCAGAGCAGCACAATACGGCTTGTCGGTAAGAGCAATTCAGGATCTGGTGGCGACAAGTGTCGGTGGTCAAAATGTTGGAACCATTTTACAGGGAGACAAGCGTTTTGATTTTGTGATTCGTCTAGATGACTCCCAACGTAGTCCTGAACAGTTAGCGGTACTTCCTATTCAATTGCCGAATGGTGGCTTAGTCCAACTGCAAGATGTGGCACGCGTTGAAAATATCCTGGGTATTAATCAGGTCAGCCGTGAAAATGGTAAACGTCGAGTGGTTATTACTGCAAATGTAGAAGGACGTGATTTAGGCTCATTCGTAACAGAGCTTCAGAGCACGTTATCCAAACAGGAATTACCAAGCGGTTATTGGATAGATTATGGCGGTCAATTTCAAAATCTGATGTCTGCAAAAGCGCGTATGCAATTGGTGGTTCCGCTCGCATTGTTGACGATCTTTATTCTATTGATGGCTGTATTTCACAACATCAAAGAAAGCTTACTGGTCTTTAGTGGTGTACCGTTTGCCTTGAGTGGAGGCTTAATCGCGTTGTGGTTGCGTGACATTCCATTATCCATGTCAGCAGGCGTTGGCTTCATTGCACTATCGGGGGTGGCTGTACTGAATGGCTTAGTGATGCTTACCTTTATCAAAGAGCTGCGACAGCAATATGACCTTTATTATGCAACGTGGCAAGGTGCAATATTGCGTTTAAGACCTGTGTTAATGACCGCTTGTGTTGCTTCCCTTGGGTTTGTTCCGATGGCTTTGGCAACCGGTACTGGGGCAGAAGTACAGAGACCTTTAGCGACTGTAGTCATTGGAGGAATTATCTCCTCTACCCTGCTTACATTGGTTTTATTGCCTGTACTGTACCGGTGGATGAATGAAAAGAAAGCTTCTTAATCCATTAGATTAAGCAATTTTTAGCAGAGATATTGGGTCTGTCTCAAGTATCTCTGCTAATCATGGATTGAATAAGGAAAATTTTATGTCAGAACATCATGATCATAGCCATGCGGTTGTTACTGAAGGAAATAGTAAGAAATTAATGTTTGCTTTGGGTTTAACGACTACTTTTTTAATAGTAGAAGTTGTCGCTGCTTTTATTACCCAAAGTTTAGCATTACTGTCTGATGCCGCTCACATGTTTACTGATGTAGCCGCATTAGCTATTGCTCTTGCTGCTATCAAAATTGGTAAAAAAGCCGCAGATGATAAAAGAACTTTTGGCTATCAGCGATTCGAAATTTTAGCGGCTCTGTTTAATGCGGTGATGCTTTTTGTGGTGGCGATATATATTGTCTATGAAGCTTACCAACGTTTTACGAATCCTGCTGAAATTCAAAGTATTGGAATGATGATTGTCGCAGTCATTGGTTTGGTCATAAATTTGATTTCAATGAAAATCCTTTCTGCGAGTGCTGAAGGAAGTCTAAATGTGAAAGGCGCATATTTAGAAGTTCTTAGTGATGCACTGGGATCGATAGGCGTGATTATCGGAGGAGTGGTCATTTATTTTACCCAGTGGATGTGGGTAGATACCTTAATCGCTGTGTTAATTGGCTTCTGGGTCTTACCTCGAACTTGGGTTTTATTAAAACAAAGTATCCATATTTTGCTTGAAGGGGTTCCTGATGAGATTGATATTGAGTCGTTAAGAAATGATTTATTGATGCTAGAGGGTGTTGAAGGGATTCATCAGTTGAAAGTCTGGGCTATATCTTCAAAAAACATTCATTTAACTGCTCATTTAGTTGCTCCTAATAGCGATCCAGATCAGCTCTATCAAAAGGCCTTAGACGTTCTAAAACATAATCATAGTATTACTGAAATTACGTTACAAATAGAAAGTACGGAATGTAATACATTGGAACAGCATAAACATTAATTAGAATGTTGTTTATTTTCTGCATGAAATATACATCTCCCCTTTTTGTTACTCAGTTAAACTTTAGGGGGAGCATTTAAAAATTAATATCATTATTAGTATCACCGTATAACCACTCATCACTTTTCTATTGTTATTCCAAGGATTTAAAGTTTACTATTTGATTTTGTCACAAAATCAAAGGGGCTTTTATGAATGGAAATAAAGGTGGTCATAGGGAAGGTGCAGGAAGGAAGGCAATTTACAATGAACCAACTAAGACTATGCGTGTACCAGTATCACGTATTGTAGAGATTAAGAAGTTCTTAGCTAGTAATAAAAAGACTACTTTAAATGATGTAGCTTCTATTACGTTAATTAATCCTTCAACTTTTAAACGTATTCCTTTAGCTTCTGAAAAAATAGCTGCTGGTTTTCCATCTCCCGCACAAGATTATATTGATAAAACTTTAGATATGAATGAACACCTTGTGAAAAATGAAGCTGCAACATTTGTTGTCAAGGTAGCTTCTCTTTCCATGCGTGACGCAGGAATTGAAATTGATGACGAGCTTCTAGTGGATCGTAGTCTTGAAGCCAAACATGAGGACATTGTTGTTGCCTTAATTGACAATGAGTTCACAGTCAAACGGTTAATGGTTGAAGGTGATAAGTGTTGGCTTAAAGCGGAAAATCCAGATTATGACGATATTCACCTTAAAGATTGCCAAGAATTATTGATATGGGGTGTAGTGACTTTTGTCATTAAGCCATTTAGGAAACACAAATAATCTAATCCTATCGGTTTAACCTACATGGAAAGTCAAAATAAAATCTTTGCTTTAGTAGACATTAATAACTGTTATGTAAGCTGTGAACGTGTCTTTAATCCAAGTCTAAACAATCAACCAGTAATCGTATTATCTAATAATGACGGTTGTGCTGTGGCTCGTTCACAGGAAGCTAAAAATTTAGGTATAAAGATGGGTGTACCTCTTTTTCAGCTCAAGGATCTTGTAGAGCAACATAACATCACAGTTCTTTCGAGTAATTATGCTCTATATGCGGAAATGTCCCGCAGATTTATAAAAGTCCTATCTGAATTTGTTACACCTCAAGAACAAGAAATTTATTCTATTGATGAATGTTTTTTAGATTTAACTGCCTATGCTTCAAATTATGATTTAACTGCCTATGCTCATTTAATTCTAGATCGGCTCTTACGTTGGCTAGGTTTGCCGGCCTGTATTGGAATTGGACGGACTAAAACAGAAGCAAAAATGGCTAACCATATCGCCAAAAAGAATAGTTATTTAAAGGGTGTATGTAACCTTGTTTCAATGGACTATTGCTCAATTGAAAGCTTATATCAAACTATAGAAGTGAGTGAAGTGTGGGGCGTTGGGAAAAAACATACTGAAAAGTTGAATAGCCTAAGCATTAATACAGTTTTAGATTTTGTTTGCGCTTCACCCTTAATGATTAGAAATCAATTTTCTATTGTCATGCACAGAACATTATTAGAATTACAGGGAATTTCTTGTATTGAGATTGAACAAAGTCCAAAAGCTAAAAAACAGATAATTGCGAGCCGTTCCTTTGGCCAAAAGGTCTATAGCCGTGATGATCTTAAAGAAGCAATTACGCTCTATGTCCAGGATGCAGTAAGCCGTTTAAGAAGCGAAAATTTACTATGTGGCTGTATTCTTGGTTTTGTTCAATCTAATCCTTTTGATAGCTCTGAACCTTTTTACAATAAATCTGTGTCATACGCTTTGCCAGATCCATCAGACAATAGCTTATTACTAACTAAAATTGCTACGACAATGATTGATCAGCTATATCAGCAGAATATAGGATTCAAAAAATGTGGGGTTATCCTAACTTTTCTTGAACCTAAAGCTACTCATAGCTATGACCTGTTCACCGACATGAATAAAGTTAAATCCAGTAATCAACTTATGGATTCACTCGATAATATACAAAATAGGTTTGGTAAGAAGAAAATAGGGTTAGGTGCCAGTATGCTTCCTAACAGAAATTGGAATATGTCACGCAGCCAACTAACTCCCAATTACTTTAAATGGGATCAACTTATGAGTGTTAAATAATTAGTCATGACTAAGGAAAATTTGCTGCATTTGGCTTGCTACTGGTAAACAAGGATTTACAGGAATTGAAATTAAAATATGCAGTATTTATAGCTCTGTTGATAATAGTGTCAGTTATAGCCTTTAAATTGGCTTATAACCCATACATTGATCACGATAAAGAAGTAAAGACATTTAACTTCAAAGATGAAAAATTAACGGCTCTTTATCTCTATAGGGAACATGATCAAGAAATAGGTTTTAAAGAAAATCCTTCATTAAGGCCTTTGGTTTTTACATGGAAAAAGCCAATTTATACTTGCTTTAATATGGTCAATGTACCTTATGACTTAGAGATATTTTTCTTTAATGCAGATAAAAAAATTATTGGATCGGCTGTAATGGAAAAGTATTCTCAAAAAAAAATTTGTCCTAAAGAAAAGATTCTATTTGCATTAGAAATATTAAAAAATTAGATTTTTTAATCTAGTTTTTAGTACCCCTAAAAGGACTTGAATGGCAAATGTTTGGAAAAAAAGAGTATAAAATATGTCTTTAATGTCGATACTTAAATCATCAGATCCTAAGTGCAAAGAAGTAAAAGAAATTATAAAAAGTGTTGCACCCAAAAAAACAGATTTTAAAACTTACAGTGGTATTCCTCCTTTTACTAATTATGAAGTGATGAGTGAACATAAATTAACGAGTAGTTATGATTCAGGCTTGGTTGGTACAGCATTTGACTACTTATCTAAAATAATTTGTGCGTACTACACGAATACCGAATTGAGTGCTAAGGAATTTGAGCAACCTAAAATTACTAGCTTTCTAGAGGAAACTAAAAACAAAAGCATTTTGGCATTGTATAAAAAAATGCAAAATCACATAGATTCTTTACTAGCTAATAAATCAAACAGTTTAGAGATAAGTGAAGAGTTTATTGGTGGCATTATTCTTATGGCTAAATTGGAAAATCTATGGCGATCAGGATTTCTACCAGTAGCAACAAAGAAGGACATACTAAAACCAACGGATAAAGTGGTTTACGATGATATATCTTCCTTAGTCAAAAATTTTGATAATGTATTCATTAAGAATGGTCTTATTAAGCCTGATAGTCTGATCACATACAATCCTAGATATTCTGCAAATATTCGTGTTGTACTAGGTGGGATAGATGCAGATATTTGTATTGATGAAACACTATATGACTATAAAAGCACGAAAAATCAATGCTTTATGATTAAAGATAGTATGCAGATCACATCGTATTACTTATTCTATTTAATGGATCGAATTATGTCTTCAACAGTGCAGATGCAACGCCACAGAATAGAAAGAATTGCGTTATATAAAGCTAGGTTTGGGCAAATTGAATATTTTGATGTTAAGAATATTCCTGAAAAAGATTTAAAATATGCAATTTTGGAGCTTAACAGAATGTTTAAATTAGGTATGCCCGATCAGAAAATTAAGGATTTTTAAAAGGGCACTTCTTGATTGTGTGGCAAAGGTGGGGTATTGATAATTTTTAAAACTATTTAAAAGGGCTCTGCGGAATAAGTTGTGGAATTTACAGTTTAAGATAAATCTTTTTTAATAAATGGAGTTAAAAGTGGAATTAAGAGAAGCATTGGCTTATTTAAGAGAACATCATCAATCTTTACTTAATACTGATGCTAGTGTTTTAGGTGTAGCTTATACACCTGATGATGGTGAAGCTGATTTTTATATTATTGAATTGTCCCTTGATGAAGAAGCAAAAGCAGAGGAAGGTGTTGATTATTATAATGTTCATTTAGAAGGCGGTAATATATCAAGTTCGGAAGGTATTGAGGATTATCTAGGTGATGAAAATATTGATAACTTGATTGAAGAATTGCCTGAATTTACGGAAAAGATTCAATATCAATTGTATCAGTTAGAAAACAGCCCATTTGGATATGAAAGTTCATTTGCTCTAAAAAATATCTTCCCTAGCCTCCCTGACCCTGATGATTCTGATCCAACCACATTTAAGTCTGAAGCAATTGCTTTAATAACTAAATTGAATAAACAGTAAGTTCTTAAAAGAGTAAATTCAACAATGCTATGCGGTGTAGGCTTACACACATTATTCCGTATAGCCTTTAAAAGAAAAGACTATTTGCATTCCAAGGTTAGATTTTAAAAAATCTACTCTCTTAGAGCATAAGTTCTATCCCCATTTTTAATTGAATGGTAATAATTTTTGAGTCATTTGAAATGAGCAGAAGTAGATTTTTTAAAAAAACGTATCATTCTAATTATCAAGGGAAAGTATCTGTTGAAGATGCGGTTAAACATCAAACTGAACCGTACCGGGTTTGTCGGAGACTTTTTATTTAAGTTAGGCCACCTGACCTAACGGATTAATTTTATCATAGTACATTGCTTCAAAATCAAAAGGTGACACATAACCTAGTGCACTATGTACACGCTCTTTATTGAACCAATCTACCCAGTTTAGTGTCGCAAGTTGTACATCCGCTAAACCTTGCCAATCTGCTTTTAAATATTTAATCACCTCTGTTTTGTATAAGCCATTCACTGTTTCAGCCAAAGCATTATCGTATGAATCACCAGTCGTACCGACTGATGCTCGTAAATTTGCTGCTTCTAAACGATTGGTATAGCGAATGGAAAGATACTGTACGCCTCTGTCACTATGGTGAATCACGTTCTTTGGCATGTCTCGAGCATGTAAAGCTTGCTCAAGTGCATCGAGTACCATATCTGTATTCATCCGTGTAGATACTTTCCATCCAACAATTGCTCGTGAGAACACATCAATAATAAAGGCGGTATATACCCAGCCTGAATTTGTTTGAATATACGTAAAGTCTGCGACCCATAGCTGGTCAGGCTGATCTGCACTAAAATCCCGTTTCACTAAATCATCTGCTCTTTTTTGATCATCTCGGCTACGGGTGGTTTGTTTATTCTTACCACGCCAAACACCTTGTATACCTAGCTTTTTCATCAATCGAGCAACTGTACAGCGCGCAATAATATAGCCTTCACGTTTCAACTTTTGCCAGACTTTACGTACACCATATCGACCTGAACTTTCTTTCCAAATTCGTTTGATTTGCTCAGCATGATGCACATCATGTAGATCTCGTTTCGCTCGATGTTCTGGATTTTCACAGAGATCTAAAGTCCGGTAATAGGTTGAAGGTGCGATAGGTAAAATTCTACAAATCGCCTCGACTCCGTACAGCTCTTTATTATGATGGATAAAATCCACCATTATTTGTGTGGGCGGTCGAGCTCCGCCTGGGCGAAAAAAGCAGCTGCTTTACGTAGAATTTCGTTAGCACGTTGCAGTTCTTTATTTTCACGTTCGAGTTGTTTAATCCGTTCTTGATCTGAAAGTTGCTGTACTTTAACTGGATTTTGTTGATCGAGATGTTTTAAATACCAAACACGTAGTGTTTCAGGAGTACAACCCTTGCGCAGTATACTGCTCAGGGTGCAATTGCTGTGATTGCAGCCCAATTCGATGGATAATCTTTTTCGGATTCAATCACAAGTTGAACCGCTCTATCTCTGATTTCAGGGGTATATTTTACTTTTTTCATCGGGGCATTCTCTCAGGAAAGTTGGTCTCCGACAAACCCGGTACGGTTCAAACATATCTTGATGATATGAAAAAAGATGCCGTTTTTTATTGTGTAGATCACATAGAAAGTTCAATGATTCCGCATAGTATGCTTCATAAAATAATTCAAAAGTTAAAAACGAAGCAGAACGATAGTTTAACTTTGCAAGAAAGAGCTTATTTAGTTCGCCAAAATCTTAATGCTTTACATAGTCTAGTTGAAGGTAAAATTTCTTTTAATCAATATAAGAAAGAAGTTGTTAATGACAGAATAAAGCATAAAGAACACTTAGAGGCAGAACAATTACGCTTGGAAAAAGTCAGAGAATTAGAACTAATTGAGTTAAGGAAACAACAAGAAAAATTAGCCCAGGAAAGAAAAGTTAGAGAACAAGCTGAACGTGAACGTAGAAAAAAGTTGGAATCTGACCCTAAATATATAGAGAGGCAAAAAGAAAAAAATCTAATAAAAAAATATGATGTTTATTTCTATGACATAGTGGATAAGCATAGATCTAAGTTAATTAATATATTGAAATTATTAGATAATAATCAGAGATTATCTGAACAAGATGCTATTTGGTTAAATTCGGAAGGACGACAGTTTTTTACAGATGAACTTAAGATAAAATTCCATCGTGTAGAAGCTGATTTTTATCTTAATGAATATAAGACAACTAAATCACATTGGCATGCTATTAATGCCTCTAGTCAATTAAGAAAAGCTAAAGAAAGTAAAGAGGCTGAAAAGTTTTTAGAAAATACTGAAATCTCATTAAACAAAAATAAAAAGTTATTGTCAGCGTATTTCACTACATTGGGGGGAGTTAAGAGAGATATTAAAAAAGTCGATACAGCAATAGAATGTGGCGTAAAAGCTCATGAAAATAATTCTCAAGACTATAGACCATTTACTTTATTGGGAGCTATATACATGGAAAACCATGAATATACTCTTGGACATGATTGGTATAGCAAAGCACGTGACCGAGGTGCGCCAGAGAAATCTATAAATGCTGATCTCAGAAGCATTCTATTAAAATTAGATAAATCAAAACGCGTTGAAATGATTGCTAGTCTATTGAAAAAAGATCCATATCTTTATGATTGGTTAAAAAGTATGGCTAAGTAGTTTCAACCTCATTTTGCAAAATAGCTCAAGAAAATGGCACAGTATTGTGCCTTATCTTATTAACGGTCTTGCTCTTTCCCCTTCTGAGGATCAGGCTTATTAGTCGGCTGAATCTCTGGTTGCTGTATAGGCTTTTTAATTTCTACCTGTTTACTTAAATAATCCACCAGATCGACTGCTAGCTTTCTATCTTGGGCATGTGGTGATTGTGATAAGGCTTTAGTAATTTCCTTATAATGTGTCAATGCTTCTTTTTCTTGCAGTTTAGCTTTCTGAATACGTTCAGGAATGGCCTTATTTTTACCATACTGCTTAAACGATTTGCCCTGCTCTTTCATCTGTCTGACTGATTGCTTTTCACTTCTATTTTTTTGCAATCTAGCAATACGTTTTGTTGCATTAGCTTCAATCCCTCTGGATCTTAATTTCTCGGCAAAGCTTTCTCTCCATTCCTGAAGGTCAGCTTTCCTAATATTTAACCGATCCCCTTTTTCAGAAACAGCTTTAACAACAACATGCACATGCGGGTTTTCACTCGGATCTTTTGAAGGGTCATTGGTAAAGGTATGCTGCACCATCATGTATTTATGGTCTTTAAAATGCTCCTCTGCAAATTCTTTTGCAGCATCATAAACGCCTTTTTCATCCGTACCTTTCGGCATAGATAGCACAATATTAAAAGCCTGCTTATATTTAGATTCTTCATCAGAAATAGGCGTACCTGACATTTGCCAATCTTCAGCAGTATCTTCTATATCATCCTTGCCATTAACTTTATTTCCGTCCTGATCAATTCCCTCTAATTGTCCATTCCTTGTGATATATCCCATGTGGGCTTTTACCTTCCCCATAGAATTACCCCCGCCAGTAACCTTGATCATTACTTCAGGGGTCTTTTTACTGATTCTATTTAAAGTTGCTTTAACGCTATTTGGAGATGATTTAGGGGCTGATTTAGCTGAATGGCCAGAACCGTTTTTAGGCTTGGATAGATCATTTAAAAAAGTATCTAAACTTTGGGTCTGATTAACACGTTTAACTTTTGAGCCGTTAAGTAGCTGCTCACCATGAGTAAGCAAAGTGCTTTGCACATCTCTGGTAGTCTTGCTGCTTCCGTTAGCCATTATTCCCACCTCTTTTTATTTCGCTCTAATAGAGAGAAAACATGCCTAACTTGAGCTTTTACTAACTGATGCACTCGCTCGACAAATTCTCTATCGTAAGATTCATGAATACCCTGATTCATATTCTTGGCCATTTGGTTTAAGTTCCTACCAATTGCCAAAAGCTGACTATTTGATTCGCCAAGTTTAAGAGCTTCTTCCTGGCTAAAGAATATTGAATCTTTTGTGACGTTAGCCGTTAAAACCGAAATGATATATTGATTCGGCTTCATGCCAACCTGTGCCGCTTTTTCATTAATGGCTTTCATTAGGCTTGGTTTAAGCCTGAGTTCCTTACGTGAGGTTTTTTCAAATACATCTAAAATATCATTCGCTTTTTCTATTTCAGATAACTTTTCATTGATCATTTTTTTGATCAGGTCGTCTGGATCTATTTCATGACACTTGGCCAACTGATAGATTTTTTCGGCTAAATCTTTTTCCAGATTTAAGGAAAAATCTTGTCCTGAATATTCAGGATCATTCTCTTTTTGATAAGAAAGCTCTAATGCCTTTTTTAAAGGTTCACCTTTTTTTAAGCCTTTTTTCTTACATTTAGCTTCCCACCAATCAAAAATATTTTGATCAACTCGAACACCTATAACCTGACCATACGTTTTGATTTTTGTCATAACTAATTACCTGCATCGAAAGTTATATTTTCGATCACTGCTATTTTGTTAACAAAATAGCATTTTTAACGGCTGCTGCCTATCCTGCCCTAGAAAAAATATCTCCTATACTCCCCCTATTATCCTTAGTCATGACTAAGGATAATGTAATCAGGTCGGGAAATCCGCAAAAAAAAACCTTGCATCTGCAAGGTTTTTCCATTTTTGAAGCTTAGCTGCCTTCTTGTAAATAATCTATTTCAAGAGTGCTACAGTCTACAGATTGCTCTGATCCATCTTCGTATTTGATCCACACAGAACCACGAGAAATAGGCTTTTTATTTAAGATCAGGCTTGCTTGTCGGCCATCATGAATGACAACTAATAGCGGCTTTTTAATCTTGTCTGGATCTTCTTCTTTAGCCACTGGCTGCTCTTTCAAGTTTGATTGATCAATCAGTTTTTTAACTTCAGCTTGATCATCATTACCAGAATTGAAAGATTCATTATCATCAATAATAGTGGTCTGCTCTTGGCTTTCTTGTGCCTGTGGTTCTGGATCTGTTTTTTCAGGCTCTACAGCTTGTTTAGGTTCTTTTAAATTTTTAGATAATACCTGCACTCTGGATCTGATAATGTCCTGACCGTTCTCTAAAGATTCATCAACCCAAGCTTCTACTTCTTCAGGGAATGATTCCCAAAGTTTACGTAAATCATATAAGGTCTTTGGTGATTTAAAACCTGCTTCATAAGCTTTAGTCAGGCACTCTGGCATATCCACTAAAGCCAAGTGAGTAGATACAAAAACAGGATCTTCATTTAGCCTTTTAGCGATTACATTTTTTTTCACGCCTTGCTTAATTTTCTTTTGAATGAACAATGCAAGCTCAATAGGTGAATGGTTAAGGCGTTCCTTATTTTCCATCACCTGATCAAAATCATCATGATCATTATCAACAAAAGCGGGAATAGTATCTTTACCAGCCATGATTGAAGCTCTAAAACGTCTAGCTCCATAATTGATAAGCCACTTCCCTTGCTCTGTTGGATGAGGTTTAACACTGATAGGTGTTTTCACTCCACGCTCTTTGATTGATTCGGCCATTTTTTGCATCTGATCTTCAGGAAATTCAACACGCGGCTGCTCTGGATCTTCAAGAATATCTGTAAGTGAAATTTGTTTAGGTGTTCCATCTGCTACAGGTGTCGGGTTATTTACTGCGCCCAGATCAAAATTTTCAAATGCTGATAAATCAATTCCGCTCATTTCTTAAATCTCCATAAACTTGTTAATGCTTTCGAAAACTGTCTTTAATTCAGCCCATGCAGTAAAACCGCTAGTTTTACCCAATTTATTTGTAGGTATACCTTGTGCTTGCGCTTCAGCGATTGCAGTAGTTTTTTTAACAAAAGCATAACTGCCATCGGAGTTTTTAATCAGGAACTTAGAAAAATGCTGAACGATAGCTTTTAAGTTGTCTTTCTGGAATGGAGTTGGTTCAACAATATTCGGGAGAATACCGATCAATTTTAAATTTGGGTTTAATTTTTGGTTGATCGCTTGGATCTGCTTTAACAGCCCACCAATGCCATCAATCGCTTCCTGATTTAATTGAATAGGACTTAATACATAGTCACTAACAATCAGTGAAGCTACTTGTCGAATGTCGGGATTTGGATTGGTATCAATCAGGCAAACATCAAATAAAGAATCAACATTTTTTAAAAATTTTTGGTAGTTCGTGGCAAAGCTATTGTGCATAGTGCCATTTTTTTCAATAGCAGTTAATTCTGATGTTGCTTGTACTAGAGTAAAAGCTTCAGGATTTAAAATAGTTTGATCTTCTTTGGTTAGCATGTCGAAAGAAGATACATTAGCTACAGTCACAGCACCGCCAGTAATTAAGGCTTTTGATGTATTTCTTTGGTGGTCTAAATCAATGACTAGGACACGCAAACCCAAAGAATTTAAATAGTGTGCATACTGGCAAACAATAGCAGATTTACCTACACCGCCTTTTTGATTTGAAGCTACAACTTTTTTCATATTTCACCTGTTTAATGGCTTTACCCATTTATTAAGGGTCGCCCTATTGCGTCCTTATACGATATATTTTATCGTCCACCTGTGGACTTTGCAAGCATTTTCTTAGTCATGACTAAGTTTTTTTATAAAAAGATCCCCTTATTAAAGGGGATCTTAATTAGAAATCTTCAGGATAGCCAATTGTTATCACTGGTTCTCCCTCATCCCCACCATGCACATGCAATTCTAAAACATGATTTCGCTTTCTGCCTGCACCTGTAATGATTACAGTAAAACGGACTGAACTAGGGCTTAAAGTCATTTTATAAGCTCTACTCATCCACAAAATATCATGAATAATTCCTTCTAAATCATTCATCCATTTTTTATTTTTTACTGCTTTATCAACTACCGCCCAAAGAGCAGAAGTAAAGCAAATAGAAAACTTATAATGCTCTTTTGCAAGTTTATCTAGTGCGGGACTAAGTGAATTAATATCAATTAAAAAACCATCTTCAATGGCTTGCTTACGTGTATAAACTGAAATGTAGTTTTCCATAATTTTTACCCTTAATTGCAGATCGCCCAATGCGTCCTGATATAAAGCATTATATCAGTCCACCTGTGGACAGTCAATAAAAACTTAGTCATGACTAAGTTTTTTATATGAAAAATTAACAGGCAAAAGAGCTATTTAAATACCTAGCTAAATGCTTTTCTAATTGCTCTTATTAGCGATTTAAAGGCTACTGACAGCCCTTTTTCATATCCGCAGCAGGATTTCCCAACCCAACCCAAAACAGGCCAGCATGAGCCTAAATAACGCAAAACAAATAGACAATTTTTTATGTTTTTTAGACAAGCTAAAAACCAAAAAATCACCACAAATAAAAAACCTCCCATAATGGGAGGTTCGGCTTAAAGTGCGTTATAAGTAATTCTATAATCTTCAAAATAACCGTCTTTATTGTCACCTCTTACAATTCTTTCAATCAAAGTAACATTGTGGCCTACTCGGCAATTAATCATGATCTTTTCAATTTCTTGGAACAGTGTATTTTCATCGAAGATTGGAAACCAGATGTTAGAGTTAGATCCAGATAGAACGTCATGACAACAAAAATGAATCAGCTTACCTGAAGGATAATTTGTAAAGATGGCTACTATTGTATTTCGCATAATTGATACCTGTTTTATTTCAGGTCGCCCGATGCGTCCTGATACAAAGTATTATACAAGTCCGCCTGTGGACATTCAATAAAAAAGTTTAGTCATGACTAAGAAATATTTTTAAAAAAAAAAGCCCCCTTTCGGGGACTTCATCATTAAGCTGTTAAAAGTTGTCTATCTTCTGCCATTCTTGTTTTTTTAATTTTTTGGCTTCCGTGTAAATCTCTCATTTGATCCAAAGTCATTTTTCCACGCCCATTAGATTTTTTACCAATAAACACCCATTTAGCTTGAACTCGATTCCAGACAAAACTCGCCTCTTTTAGAGTTTCTTTGTGTGGCTTAGTGTCACCAGAAACCCAAACCCAGACCCCAATAATTTCAATATCTAATCCATCTAAATTGATAATTGCATCAATAGCCTGTTTTACTTTTTTCTCAACTTCAGAATGTTCTGAACGGCTTGACCAGAAGCCGCGACCATTTTCGGAACTGTCTTGATATTGATCTTTTGAAGCTTCATTAATAAAGCGATTTAAAAGCATTTCATATTCGTTATTAATCTCCTGCATTGTTTCATTAGATCTCTTGCGAAAGTCATTATTGAAAATTTATCCGGTTTACCAGTGCAGCGATTAAGTTAATGCGTAAACCGAATCTTTTCCGTCTATTTCGATAGCGTTCACTTAATATTCTAAATGTCTTCAATTGACTATTGATGTGTTCGATCACAACTCGTATTTTTCCAATCATTTTATTGTACTTTTTCTCAACATCAAATAAGGGTATATTCTTCTTTTTCTTTATTGGCATCAATAATTTAAAGCCATCTTGCTCTAATCCGTAGTACCCTAAATCGGTCATAACATATTCACAATGTTTGAATTTCTTAACCGTTTTTCTTGCCAGTTTAATGTCATGCTGACTGCCATTCGATATATCTAGCCCTATGATTTGTTTGCTCTTCGGATGATAGATCACTTGTGCTTTTAGCGTATGTTTCTTCTTTTTACCACTGTAGAACTTACTCTGATTTTTTTTTCGGGCGTTCTATTGAACATTCTGTCGCATCGATAATGACCCAGTTAAAGTGTTCGTCTGCTGTGGTAATGCTTCGTTTTGGCAGAGTAAAACATCTTGATTTCATCAATGCATCTTCAACCTTTTTAATGGTTCGATTCACATTACTTTCAGCGATATGGTAGTGTGCCGCCAATTCCAGTTGAGTACTGTAGTTGCGTAAGTAATTGAGCGTTAATAACAACTGATCCTCTATAGCTAAAGTATGAGGACGACCTGATTTCTTTTTGAGTGATTCTGCTTTTTCTAAAACCTCTACCATTTCGGTAAAAACTGGTCGAGGTACGCCAACCAAGCGTTTAAATTCAGAATCTGAAAAACGGTTTAAGTTCTGATATCTCATGAAACTTAGATTGAGGTGGTTTTTACTTTCGCAAGAGATCTAGTATTACCGCCACGATCAGGATGATTTTTAAAAGCTAGTTTTTTGTATTGGCGTTTTGATTCGTCTAATGATGCAACTGCTGAAAAGTGTTTCATAACTAAATACCTGTTTTATTTCAGGTCGCCCGATGCGTCCTGATACAAAGTATTATATCAGTCCACCTGTGGACATTCAAGTAAAATTTAGTCATGACTAAGTTTTTTATAGGATAAATTGTAAGAAAAATAACTATTTAAAAAACCCTAGCTAAACTACTTTTTCAATGCTTATATTTGCGATTCTAAGGCTGCTAACAGCCCTTTTTATACCCGAAGCCCCCATTAACCGAACATTAAAAGCGCCATAATTGACTTAAATCAGACAGAATAAATAGATAATTTTTTCTTAGTCATGACTAAGAAATTAAAATGATATTTAGCAAGATCTGTACATGGTAAATTAGAGCAAAGTGTCTACTTTGCGAACTGATGCAATCTGTTCAATTTCACCTTCCCTGATTACCGTTTGATTTTTAAGCGAGCTTTAAAAATCTGTGATTTTTAAATAGCGACCGCAGAAAATAAACTGCTCCCATTAATTTTATTTCGGGATCTACAAAGCCATCCCGAATGGGTGGCGACAAGATAGAAATCAATTCTAAATAATGACTTTAAGAAAAATAGAGAATGGGAGCACCAGATAAAACTAAGCTAAATAAACAATAGTTTATAAAATTTAATTGGCATAATATTGCATTGAATAGCTTATATCCTGGTAATTTAGAAAAAATATAAACCATTGTTTTTATTTAAAAATTTAAATATCTATATTTTTGACAACCGTTTTAAATGGGCGAAATTCTCCACTTAGGCTAAGAACAAATATTTAGTCATGACTAAGGAAAAGACGCTTTTTTTATGAATTAATACTATATAAAGGTTTTAAATTACACCACCATATTGTCTTAAATTAGTGAAGTCTATTTAAGACAATATGGTGGTTATATTTTTTAGATATTATTCCTGATCATCCTCATGCTTTTTATCTTTATCGCCATTCTTAATAATCCCTCTTTTTACCTGTAACCAGAAGTAATAATCTAAATCTATCGGCTTATGAGCATTAAGCTTTCCTAGTTTTTCGGTTAGTAAAGTTCTCATAATAACCTTAGAAGTATCTTCATCTGAATTCCCTAAGAAATAGCCATAATCTAATAAAAATTCTGGACAATTAACTAAGGTGCTAATTTGCTTTGAAGATAGCTTTAGCGGTGCTTTGAAGTAGTGAACCCTATCAGGTGACTTAAAATGTGAACCATCATCACTAAATGGAATTGCAGCAGCTAAATAAGCCTTTTTCATTTTCTCAATGAATTTGAGTTGGTCTTGCTCTTTATATTCACTCTTTAAATTAAAAATAAACTTAATAGCGACTACTTCTTTTCCGTTTTTCACGTTTTCAAAATTGACATTAATATTACTTAGCTTATTAATTTCATCGGCTGCTACATTTAAAACACGACTTTTAAAGTTAGCCAATTCCTTATATTTATCTTCACATTCAAGCATCCATCTTAATTCATTCAGATCAATAGTTACTTCAGATGTTCTCCACATATAGCTCAACAAAATTCGATACAAGCGAAGTGAATAGCTCGAATTAAATAAGATAATGTGCTTCAGTTCATGACTACTAAATGACTTAGTTTTTTCATCAACTTTTTTGACCAGCTCATAAAAATATTCAAAAAATTCTTTCGCAAATCTAACCTTGATACATTTAGTTGCCTTGTCATAATGGCAATAGGTCATCATCGGAACTTTAGCAGGTTCTTCAGATTCACCATCTTTTACCAACATAGTTGGGTTATCAAATTTTGTATAAATACGCTTTAAAGCAATTTCTGCATTTCTCTGAATTTCACGCTTATCTGTAACTGTAAGCACTTCTTTTCTGGCCATTGGCGAAGTCAATTCACCAAAATTTTCACTACTCACATAGATAAAATCGTCATGGGTAAATGATGTTTTATTCTTAAGCTCATTTTTTCTTACGATGATCATTGCACAGTACATGAGCTTCTCTAGGTTGAGATCAATACTGTACCTAGCTGTAGGAAAATCATTGCGTGTCACTACTAGATCGGTCAATTTTGCCCTTGTATTGGTTTGGGTATAGTCATCTAAGCCTTGTGCGCCAATAATTTTCTGCATTTTTTTGTAAATCCGTAATTTCTTTTAATCAAATTATAACTATACAAGTATATTTATCAAGTATGGTTATAAAATTAGTTATTAAGTATATGTTTTAATTAATTTTATTTATAAAAAAACAATAATAGTAGTATTTAACTTTTTAATGGTAAAAAAAATAAAAGATTTTCCAACATAGCTATTTTGTTTTATTTCAAATACTTACGATGCGACAAAACGTATGGCTATTTTTAACACAGAAAAGTAATAAAAAATATCCAATTTTGCTTATTTCTTATTTATTGATATAAAACAATTACTTATATTGCGACAAAACGTATAGATATGATTTTATATCTATACAATTATATCCATACCAACTAAAGGAGAATTATTCTTTTTTTCGATCTATTTATATATAAAACAATAACTTAATGAATGAATATAGAACTAGTTAATTTCTGAAAAATATATATAATCATAATCCAGTGGGTTGATTGCAGGGGTGCGACAATCTGTATGGATATCGAGAGAAGTTGCGACAAAACGTATAGTTTTGAGATAGGACAATACCTTTAGGCTGAAAAACACTCAAAATCACAATAAGTTAGAGCAATAGAACTAATTAATTACTGATTTTAAAGGATAATTTAGAAGCTTTTTGTATGTTGTTGATAACTATGTGGACTGTTTGCGACAAAACGTATAGTTATGTGACAAAACGTATAGTTGAAGCGACAAAACGTATAGTTGAAGCGACAAAACGTATAGTTATAGCGACAAAATGTATAGTTGAAGCGACAAAATGTATAGTTATGGGTTTATAAGCTTATGTTTTATAAAAATAATTCATAGCTCTTAAACTGTTCTAAACACCCCTAAACTTTCTTTAAACTCTTTTTAAACTTTGTTTTAGTTTTTTTAAAAAAATTATTGAAATGTTTATGAGATTTATAAAGAGATATTTACATGACAAAAAGTGAGGGATTCTTGAAAAAAATATAAGCTTCTAGATATACAAACTTTTAACAAAAGTTTAAAACTTTTCGCTAAAGTTTTAAACTTTTTAATGTATATTTAAAGTACTTAAAAATAATTGATGTTTTTGTGTCTTTTACATACATTTACACTTCAGTTACATTTTTAAATTAACTATATTTTGTAAGAATCCGCACTTCACTTTTTAAAAATAGGGATCTTGCAAAAATGGCTTTAACGATGAATGACTTGAAAACAGTCGATGATTTCAACGCAAATAATTATGGTGTTGAAATTGGTATGAATGAACAGTTCCAATATTTTGTAACTGTAAAAGTAAATGATGTTGATCACATCATTCATACTGCATCAGGCAAAATCAGATTTACACGGAATTTACCCTTCTTGATTCAAGAGTTATGTTCTATGTGCGGTAACGCTAAGACAATATCTCTAAACTTCGAAGGCAAGTTATTCGTACTGGACAACTCATTTAAATAGAGTGACTACTTGTGTATAAAAAATTTATCTTAGGTTTAACTTTAGCTAGTATTTCTGCCTTAGTAGCAGCTAAAGATGAAAATTATGGCTGTAGTGCTTTTATGTGTTTTGTTGGCGGTATTAATATTTCTGAATGCTAATCTACAATTCGTGATGTAAAAAAAGACTTAGCTAAAGGTAAAAGCTTTCCCCATTGTTCTTTTGTCAGCAACGTTCAAGACGGATCTACTACAGGGCATGATGATCAATCTAAGATCTCATCTTATACACATAATAATCGGGTCTATCTGTATGTAGATGACAAGTTAGTTACTACAATTAAAAGTCCTAAATTTTTGCAAGAAAAAAGCCTGATTAATCAGGCTTTTTTTCTTTTAGTTGTTTATAAAAAATTCTTAATACTTCTTTAACAGCTTTGCTTTTACCGTTTTTTTCTCCACCATAAATATCTTTTAAGTATTCTAAAGCTTCATGCGCTTCTACATCTTCAGGAACGTCCATACTGAAATAAACTGAAAGTGGCGTTTTAGTAGTAGGCTTGGCTCTGTATTTCTTTCTTCTATCTTCAGCAATCGCTTCTTCACTCATTACTCACTCCAGTTGATTATGTCCACCTGTGGATATTAAGCTGTTTTTTAATAATTTACTACTTGTATCTTGTCGCTACCCATTCGTGATTGCTTTGCAGATCCCGCTACTGGATCGAAGGGGAGTAGTTTATTTTTTGCGGTCACTATTTAAAAATCACAGATTTTTAAAGCTCACTTAAAAATCAAACGGTAATCAGGGAAGGTGAGATTTAACTGATTGCATCAGTTCGCAAAGTAGACACTTTGCTCTGATCTACCATGTTGCGGATCTCAACTAATGGATAAAGTAGATGCCTGGACAATTGCTGTAGTTTGCAGCGATTGTCCAAGCATCGGGATTATTAGTCATGACTAAGGTTGATATAAGAAAAGTATTTTAATTTTTTTAAATTATTTTAAAAGACTTTACCAAAATTACCTAAATTGTTGATAATGAACCTTTGTAATGGGTGCTTTAAAAAAAAGGTTTTATGGATGACTGATTTTATAAATATTGATCCTGATTTTTCTATTTCTGAATTAGTGTTAGAAGAATCTAATAAACAAGGGTTTATCAAGGAAATAATGATCAATGAGTTTGATAGCGGTTTTTTTATAACTGCAAAACTGGCATGGTCTGGCGAAAAAGTTTGGACTTTAACAACCAGACGAGAAAAAGATAAAGCTAGAATTTTTAAGGATCTGACTAGGCTTAATGAGTTTTTGAGAGAAAAAATTTATACAGAAGAAGTAAAAATAATAAGAATCAAGTAAAAAATAGGAAAGCCATCTCCAATATGGTATATTTTGGATTGTATTCTTTAAAGCTCTAAGATGGGATTTAAGAAAATGGCTATAAGTTTAAATAAATATGGAAAATTTGTAATATTTTTTCTAATTATTTCATGTGTTTATCTTGTGGGCTTCATGCCACAAGATACACAGCTTTTAGAAATCATTGTAGATTTCACTAAATTTCAAGTAGTTGCTTTCTTATATTCATCTTTTCTTTGTGGGCTTTCGAGTTTCCTAAATTTTACAATTTGGAAATAACCCATGAATCTTGTAATCGTTGAATCTCCTAATAAATGTTCGAAAATTGGAAGTTTTTTAGGTTCTGATTTTAAAGTTGTGGCTAGTGTTGGCCATGTTCGAGATCTACCAAGAAAAGGCTTAGGAATTGATATAGCCAATGATTTTGAAATGGAATATTCATTTATTCCTGATGCCAAAGTAAATGACAGGACTTTTGACGGTGGCGAAAAGCGCATTGAAAAAATAAAAGCCATTTTGAGTAAAGCAGACAAGATCTATTTAGCTACCGATCCAGATCGGGAAGGTGAAGCTATTTCATGGCATTTAAAAGAATGTTTGGGTTTGGAAGATGGTCAATTTGAAAGAATAGAGTTTAATGAGCTTTCAGAAAAAGCTATTAAAGAAGCCGTCAATAATGGTCGTGGTTTAGATTATCTGCTTGTATATGCACAGGAAGCGCGTAGGGCTTTAGATCGTCTGGTGGGCTATCTGGTTTCTCCTATTATATCTAACATTATGGGACAGCCTTCATCTGCGGGGCGGGTACAATCTCCTGCCGTTTTAATCGTTGTTCTTAGAGAAATTGAAATACAAAAATTCAAAGTTACTAACCATTTTGGCATTAATTTGAATTTTGATAAAGATCCTAAAAAGTGGATCTCCCAATGGGTTACTACTGATTTTGTAACTGAAGATCAGCCCTATATTTTAGATCGAGCTTTAGCTGAAGAAGTTGCAAAAACGAAGAAAGTTAAAGTTTTGAATTGCACTGAAAAAACAGAATATTCAAATGCACCATCACCTTTCTCTACAGCATTACTATTACAGGCTGCCAGTGTAGCGTTAGGGCTTAGTCCACAGCAAACAACCAAAGCGGCACAGGCGTTATTTGAACAGGGTGCAATTACTTACATTCGGACGGATGGCTTAAATATTGCGGATGAAAGTGTAGAAGAAATTTTTACTTATGCTAATGAACATCAATTTTCTTTACCTGAGAAGCCTAATAAATTTAAGGAAAAAGATGGGGCGCAAAATGCCCATGAAGCAATTCGACCTGTCCATATAGCTGATAAAGAGCTAGGTAAGACACCAGAACAAAAAGCCCTATATCAATTGATCTGGGAACGTACCCTTTCAAGCCAATTGGCTAAAGCCGAATATAAAGCAGTTACTTTAGAATTATTGTCTGAAGATGGAAAATATAACTTCCATGCTAAAAGCCGTGAGCTAATAAAAAAAGGGTGGATGATCTTTGGTAAAGATTGCCTGAATGAAGATGAAAATGAGCCTTCAGGCATGGTGCCTGCCTTAGAAGTTGGTTCAGTAATTGATGTTGAAAGTGGTGAAGTTATCGCAAAGCAAACTAAGCCACCCAAACGCTATACAGAAGCTTCACTAATTAAGAAGTTGGAAAGTTGTGGAATTGGTCGCCCTTCGACTTATTCATCCATCATGGCCAATATTTTAAATAAAGGCTTTCTTGAAGTAGAAAAGAAAGTTTTAAAACCAACCAAGTTAGGTAATGATTTAATTAGTAGCCTGTTGAAAGCTAAGTTTAGTTTTCTGGATCTGAAATATTCAAAAGAGATGGAGTCGCAGCTTGATAAAATTGCATCTGGTGAAGCTTCATATAATTCGGTTGTTTCGGCTTTATATACTCAACTAGCCCAAGAGCTAAAAACGGCTTCACAACTAAAAGCTTTAAATGCACTACCTTGTCCAAAATGTAAAAGTCAGTTAAAGAAGTTCAAGAATACTAAAACAAACAATTTTTTTTGGATCTGTAGCAATCAGGAATGTAAGCACTCGATGGATGACCACAAGGGTCAGCCAGTCGAAAAGGTTATTCATTCATGTCCTCAATGTAAAACAGGTCGCTTAAATAAATTTCAAAACTCCCAGACTAAAGAATTCTTTTGGATCTGCAACGATCAAGAATGTAAGCACTCTATGAATGACAATAAAGGTCAGCCAATAGAGAAGATCAAATATCCTTGCCCTAAATGTTCAACGCCATTATTTAGATCCAAAAAAGAAGGTAAAGATCCGATTTGGTTCTGTCCTAATCGGGAAACAGATTGCAAAGTCTTTTTGCCTGAACTGAATAAAAAGCCCCTCCTTGAAGTTTATTCATGTCCTCAATGTGCCAGTGATTTAAGACGGATCAATGGGGCAAATGGCTATTTTTGGGGGTGTACCAACTATAAAAATGGATGCTCCGCTACTTATCCAGATCAAAAAGGTAAGCCAAAATTTGAGGTGAAAAAGTAATGATTGATTTCGTAGTTTTGGCACAACAATGTGCGCCACAAGTTGATGTAAATATTGCGTCTGCAATTGTTAAATCTGAATCCTCATTTAATCCTTTTGCGATAGGGGTTAATCGTGCCGCAGGTCTTAAAAAACAGCCTACTAGCTATGATGAAGCTGTATCTGTGGCCAAAAGATTAATTAGCCAGGGAAGAAATATTGATGTTGGTTTTGCTCAAATTAACAGTGCCAATTTCAAAAGACTAAATCTTAGTGTCGAACAAGTTTTTGATCCCTGCAATAATCTAAACGCAATGCAAGTTATCTTTAATGACTGCCGAAATAGAGCAAAAGGTAAAGATATTTATAAAGCTATGTCTTGCTATAACACTGGCAATCATGCAGCAGGGTTCAGAAATGGATACGTTGCTAAGGTATCAAGAAATTTGAATTATTTTACTCATGGCTCACTGAGTACCATGCCTGTAAAATTTAATCCTCCCACAACTCCTATGAATAGCTCTGAACAGCTTGCATATTTTGCTGCTAATGCAGATATGCCTAATTCCAATGGATATACAGAAAATACAGATCTTCAAAGCCTTCCAGTAGTGGAAAAACGGCCTTCATTTTTTTTAACTAATGGCGCAGAATTCAAAGAAAAAGAAAAAAGTTATAAATCTTCAATGATCTTTTAAAATATTTTCAAAAAGTTTAAAACTTAGTGTAATATATTAAATATTGAGCACCAATTAATAGTATTTGTTTTTCCAAAAATATTGTTATTGGTACTTAACACGCTAGGTTTTAATTGCTTCTTGGAGAAAATAATGACGGCAAAACAAACGCAAATAACAACGACTAAAACGACTGGTATCAAAGCAAGCGCGTTGATGTTGTTTATGACGTTAATCACAAGTCCTGCTTTTGCTCAAATCTCAAAAGTTAATACGGTTATGGCTAATGTTCAGTCTGTCTTGGCGGGTGTGGCTGTAACTGTATTTACCATCACTATTATGTGGGCTGGCTTTAAATTGGCTTGGCAACAAGCGAAGTGGTCAGACATTTCTAACATCGTTATCGGGGGCATTTTGGTAGGTGGTGCTGCGGGTATCGCTGCTTGGCTGATTAACTAATGTCGAATTTTTCTGATCCAATTTTCAGGGGTTGCACTCGTCCTGCCATGCTTTTTGGCGTTCCAATGTTGCCTTTTTTGTTGGTGACGGGGGTAGCAATTCTTTTAGCTGGTTGGTCTTTTTATCTACTTAGTGCCTATGTGACTTTATTTATAGCAGCTATTTATGTGCCTATTTACTTCTGGATGCGGGCAATAACAAAAGTAGATGACCAACGACTAAAGCAAGTATTGATGCGGTGGCGCATAAGAGGGAAACAGATCCAGAACCATCAAAAATGGGGAGCAATCTCATTTTCGCCACTTAAATTAAAGAAAAGGAAATAACAATATCATGCGTTCAAAACAGCAAGTTAAAGATAGCGCAAATGCTGAAGTCGCTATTTCAGACTATCTGCCGTTTGGTAATCATGTTTCCAACAATGTTATTAAGCTTAAAAATGGTGAATACATTGCTACATGGAAATTAGAAGGCATTTCGTTTGAAACAGTTGAAGCCGATATTATTAGAATCCGTAAAGAAGGATTAAATAATTTTTATCGTGCTTTAGGTGGCGGTCACTTTGCTGTTTGGACGCATAAGATTCGTAGGGGAGTTAATGAACGTCTAAATGGCGTTTATGAAAATGATTTTATTGCTGATTTTAATGAAAGATATTATCAGCAGTTTCAGGGTGAAAAGAATAAACAGATGGCTACTGAATTGTATTTAACAATTCTTTATCGTCCTGAAATTTCCAGATTAACAAAGATTTTTAAGAGTAAAGCTAGTCGTGATCCAGTAGCCCTGAAAAAGCAGATTAAGCGGGATCTCGATATTTTGGATGATGTAGCCAAACAGGTTGAAGCAAGTCTATATCACTACAATCCAGAACGTCTGGCGACCTATACCAAGAAAGGTTTTGTCTACTCGGAAATGTGTAATCTGCTTGGTTTCTTAACTAATGGAGTTTGGGAAGAAATCCCTTTAAGACAGGCTAATCTTGATCAATATATTCCAAGTAGTCGCTTGTTCTTTGGTGACAAAAACGGCTATTTACAGATCAAACATCCTGAAGCGCAAAAATATGTAGGCTTTCTGGATATTCAAGAATTTCCACGTTTATCAGAATCAGGAATGTGCAATTCCATCCTGTATGGAAACTATGAATACATTGAAACTCAAAGTTTCACGGTTTATGGCAAGCGTGATGCTGTAGATAAATTAAAAACAATTAAAGGCCAACTAAATTCTGTAGAGGACGTTTCAGATCAAGAGATTCGTGATATTGATCTGGCTATGAGTGAAGCTAATAGCGGGAATTTTCAGTTAGGCGAATATCACTATACGCTTGCGATTTTTGGCGATTCACCAAATCAAGTTGCTCTAAATGTTTCGAGTGCCAGAACTGCTTTATCAGATGAAGCAGGTTTTAAAATGGCTGTTATTGACACTGTTCCTGAATGTGCATGGTTCTCGCAATTAGCAGGTAACTTCAGTATGCGTCCAAGAGAAGCATATCTCACAAGCCTAAATTTTTCTGCTTTAAGCCCTTTTCATAACTTCGCAAGAGGTAAGCGGGACGGCAATCCTTGGGGTGAAGCACTAGCTTTATTTAAAACTCCAAGTGGCCAACCATTTTACTTTAATCATCATGTTAGCCCAGATAAGCAAGATTCTACAGATGACAAGATGCCAGGTAATACGTGTGTCATTGGAACAACTGGTGTGGGTAAAACAACCCTAGTCATGGCCATGATGATGTTTGCTTGTAAGTATAAAAATCTGAAGGGTGTTTTCTTTGATAAAGACAGGGGCGCAGAGATTGGTATTAGACGGATAGGGGGTCAATACTATGCTTTAGAGCGTGGTGTACCAACTGGCTTTAATCCGTTGCAGCTACCGCCCACAGAAACAAATATTCAGTTTGTAGAAAAGCTTGTAAAAATTCTGGTAGGTGGTGTTAGTAATGCTGCCGAAGATCTGGAAATTAGTCAGGCTGTCCGTACCATTATGCGTGATGATATGCCGTTAGAACTTCGCAGACTTTCAGCTTTATATATGAATTTAAGGGTGACTGGTGGCGGTGATTCATTACAAGACCGCTTAACTAAATGGTGTAAGTCTGGCGATCATGAAGGGAATTTATCGTGGGTATTCGATAACCCTTATGACACTCAAGACTTTTCTCAAGCCAAAATGCCAATTTTCGGTTATGACTACACGGAATTTTTGGATGATCCAGAAGTCCGTACACCAATCATGGCCTATCTATTGCACATCACAGATTCCTTGATTGATGGTAATCCGTTCATTTACTGGATGGACGAGTTTTGGAAGCCATTAACAGATGAATATTTCAAAGACTTTGCCAAAGATAAGCAAAAAACTATTCGTAAATTGAATGGTCTAGGTGTGTTTATGACGCAATCGCCAAGTGACGTTTTAGATTCTGACATTGGTAAAACAATGGTTGAGCAAAGCGTTACTCAAATCTTTTTACCGAACCCTCGCGCTGATTACGATGACTATGTAAAAGGCTTTAAAGTCACTCCGCAAGAATTTGAAATTATTAAAGAGCTAGAAGAAAACTCACGCATGTTCCTAGTTAAACAAGGTAGCCGATCCGCACTTTGTAAGATGGATCTAGGCGAAATGCGTGACGTTTTACAGATCATTTCTGGATCAAAAGATAATGTTGAATTACTCGAAAATATCATAAGTGAAGTTGGTGAAGATCCTGATATTTGGGGTGATATTTTCTTACAACGTGTTGCAGACCGTAAAAAATTAATTTCAGAAAAAGGAGTGTCTTAGTCATGACTAAGTTTTTAGTAGTTTCAAGCTTGTTAGTTATTTCTACTTTAACAACTGCATGTTCCGATGATAAGGAACAGGTTAAACAGCTAAAAGAAGAAGTGAAGGCTGAACAACAATTGAAACCTCAAGATTTAAGTGCTGCACAGCAAGAAGAATTGAAAGAGCGCAAAGCAAGAGCATCACAAAAGGGGAATATCCTTGATGGATATGATCCTTCTGCACCCCCAAAACCAACAAAACCAGATACTAAAAAGGGTTCGGGAAATATCCTCGATGGATATAACCCAGATTCAAAATAATTAAGGATTTATAGGGGATTGCAATGGCAATTATTACTACATTAGAAACAAAAATTGATTCTTTATTAGCAAGTTACGTTACAGGTGTTAGTAGTAATATTGCTTCTGCAATTGTTCCTATAGCTTTGACTGCTGCAACAATTTATATCCTGATTATTGGCTACAACATTGCGACTGGCGCACAAGAGGATTCCATTTATACCGCTTTATGGAAGTTTTTTAAGATAGCTTTTGTTGGTGGAATTGCTTTAAGTGCAGGGGTTTATCAGTCCTTTGTAGTTGAAGCCATTAACGGACTGACCATAGGTTTAATTCAGATTGTTAGTCCAGGTGGTGAAACTTCGCTAGGTGCTTTACTGGATCAGGTAAGTGTGCCGTGGGGTGAATTAATCCAGAAATTAGGTGAAGAAGCTCAATCAGCTTCTGGTGTTTTCCCTGATATTGGCTTGTATTTATCTGCTGGTATTGTTTCTGCTGCTCAATTCTTATTGTTCTTTATTGGTACTGGTCTATATCTACTGGCAAAAATTAGTCTGCAACTTTGTTTAGGCGTTGGTCCCATATTCATTCTGTGTGCGATGTTCCCTGCTACACAAAAATATTTTGAAAGTTGGCTTTCCCAGACACTTAGCTATGTTTTCACAATAGGCTTTATCACAGCAATTATCAGTATGCTCTTTGCCTTCGTTTCAGGCATGTGTACGCAAATCACAAATAACTTTGATGCGGGTGACATTCTTACTTCAGTAGTTTCTCTCTGTATTGTTGCGGGAATTCTTGTAGTGATTATGTGGAACATTCCAACAATGGCTTCAGCCATAACAGGTGGGGCGGGTGTTCAAGGTGTTGGTCGTGCTGTAGCTCAAGCTATGACTAAAGGCCGTGGAGGAAGTAACTCTAAATCTGATAGCTCATCAGCTACTTCTACGACTGGTGGAAGTGTTCAAGGGAATTCTAGCAGCTCTAATAATTCCAATAGCTCCACTACAGGAGGATCTAAGCCGTTATATCAACGACACACTCTTTCTAACCTCAAAAGAAACAAATAGGAATTTTTCTAATGAAAAAACAATTGTTAGCTTTGGGTTTAGGTTCATCTTTATTCATTAGTGGTCAAGCCAATGCTACAGGTATTCCTGTCATTGACGGTGCTAACCTTGTTCAAGCCGTTCAAAATGTGGTGGCTTGGGGTGAGCAATACAATCAGATGGTGAACCAGATCCAACAGGCAAAACAGCAATACGATTCAATCACTGGTATTCGTGGTTTCGGTGATGCTGTTAATAATCCATATCTTAATGATGTGATTCCAAGTGATGTTGCTGACATTTATAGAGGCATCCAAGACGGTGGTGTCAATGGAATGACTTCAGCAGCTAGAAACATTCGTGATGCCACAATGGTTTATGACTGTACTTCTAGAACTGGCCAGAACTATAAAGCCTGTCAAGCTGCATTGAATAACAATGCACAAACACAGGCTTTAAATCAGAAAGCGTTAGGGGTTGCAGATCTGCGTACTGAGCAGATTGATAATCTGCGTAAACAGATCAATAACACTACTGATGCTAAAGCTATTGCTGAATTACAAGCTAGGATTCAAGCAGAACAGACACAAGTTGCTAATGATGCAAACCGAATTGCTTTGATGCAGGCACAAGCGCAAGCTCAAAAAGATGCAGCACAGCAACTTGAAATCGAAGGCCGTTTAAAACGTGCTGCTCAAAAGGGCAACATTCTTGACGGCTATACTGGTAACTAATCTTTTAAAAAAAAACCCATTTCTTTTGAAATGGGTATTTTTTTTGAAATTTTTCATAAAACATTGAATTATTAAAACCAAAATATATTATTTTGGTTTACGGTTTTTATATTTTTTGGCATACTTAGAGAAATAACTCTAATAGGGTCTATCGGGTCTATCATGAACAAACTTAAAAAAGTATCTGCTGCTGAAGAATCAAAAAGTTATGAAAAAGCTATGGATTGGGAAGCAGATATTAATGCGATACGTGCCAAGTCAGAACGTAAAGCTTGGACTGTTGCAAAAGTAGCGGTGGGCGTGGCTGTTTTAGAAGCTATAGGATTAGTCACATTAGCTCCGATGCGCCAAACTGTACCTGTTGTTTTTACAGTAGATAAAGCTCACGGAAATGTTGAATACGTGGGGATTGTTGATGATCAGCAAGTGAAAGGCAAACAAGAATTAATTGATAAAAATAACATTACTCGCTATGTAACGGCTCGTGAGAGTTATTTCTATCCGTTATTGCAGCCAGACTATGATTTAGTCATGACTATGAGTAGTAATCAGGTAGGCAATGATTTTACTTCACTTTATGAAGGTGACAGTGCCAGAGATAAAAAATACGGCAAGCAATATGAATTAAAGGTCGATGTGATTTCTGTCCAGACTAATCAGGATGAAACAGGCTTTACCGCTAGTGTTCGCTTCACTAAGACTTTACATTCAGTCGAAGCTAATCGTGATGAACAGCCACAATATTATATTGCAAGTATTCGATATGAATATGCTCCGAACAATCTAAATAAACTGGTAGAAAAAGATCTAATTAAAAATCCATTCGGCTTTAAGGTCGTGGGCTATCGTGTCGATCCTGAATTATCTCCTAGCAAACCTGTAGCACAAGCTACGGTTGTTGAACCTAATCAGCGAGTTTATGTACCGATCCAACAAGGCGGGGCGGCTGTTCAACAACAAGCTCCACAAGCTCAACAAGGAATGTAATAAAAGGATCATTACATGAAAAAATTAATTCTTGCTTTGGGCTTGGCTGTTAATGGAATCTCTTATGCAGCCATTACGCCTAAAGCTTTACCTACCGATTCACGCATTAGAACAATTAATTATGTTCCCAATGATGTTTATCGAATTACTGTTAAAAAAGGCACTGTAACCCGCATTGTATTGAGTGAAGGCGAAAGAATTTTAGAACGTGGTGCTGCTACTGGATACCCTTCAGATTGTGAAAAGGATGACACTAATTGGTGTATTTTTGCGGATACTGGATCAAATTTAGTATGGGTAAAGCCAAAGGATAAGGCTACTCGGAATAACTTAGAATTACGCACTAATAAGCGTGATTATAGTTTTGATTTTCAAGTTCTAAGTAATGCAAAAGAAAAACCGATGTACCGTGTCGTTTTTAAATATCCACAAGAAGAAGAAGAAAAACGGAAACAGGAAGAAGCTCAACGCTATAACGCCTATGCAGCACAATTAAAAGAAGAAAACCAACTGACTGAATTTTTGGTTTTACAGCATCGTTTGGCCAATGCCGCACCAATCCCTAAAAACTGGAATTACCGTCAATCTGCAAACAGCAAAGGAAAGCATTTTGTTCCAGAAATGCTATTTGATGACGGACGTTTTACTTATATGCGATTCAAAGGAAATACAGATATTCCAGTCGTATTTATTGAAGGTACAGAAGGGGAAGAAAAAGTTAATTTCCACATCAGTAAAGAAGATCCAAAACTCTTAATTGTTGAAGCTCTAGCTAAAAAATTTGTTTTAAGTCAAGGGAAAGGCGTAGTGAGCATTTTCAATGAATCTTATGATCCTGTGGGTGTCGCTCCTCAAGATGGCACTACTGTAGATGGTGTTAAGCGTGTCATTACTGGGGATATGAACTAATGAATATTAATGATGAAAAACCATTAAATGATCAACAAGCTCCTGATCAACAATTTGACGATTCAGAAAATGGCATTGTGTCTGTAAATGAGCGTGGGGATCAGGAAGATGGAAAAGGTAAAAAAATAGCGTTTATTGCAGTTATGGCGGTGCTTTTTACGGTTCTAGCTGTCTTTGCCTATAACTTTTTTTCAGATAGTAGTGATGCTGAAGAAGCAGCCCAATTAAAAGATAATCAGATAGATCCAAGCTTAGATGCTTCAACTAAAAGACGGGATTTTACTAATACTGATCCTGTTCCAATGGATGCAAATCAAAATGCTCAATTTCAAAGCCTAGACATATGCCAAGATCAAAGTATTCCTAGACAGCTAACGGACAATAACGGCAATGCTTTAACCTATAACGGTATGTTGGTTTTTCAATGCCAGAATGGTCAGCAGATTTTAAGACAATCTGAAGCTGCGCCAGTAGTTGAGCAACAAGTAAATCAACAACCTGTAGTGATTCAGCCACAGCCACAACAACAAGCTCAATATGTACCTTTAAACAACGGTAGCCGTTACGGTGGCGGGATCTTCGTGAATCCTTCGCAACAGGGCGGGGCGGTTGGCCAACCATCTAGCACGAATCATCAAGCAGCTTATAACCAAGTAACAGGCATGATGCGTCAATATGAACAGGATCAGAATAATACTGGTCGTTCAGGTAGTTTCTCTGGATCTGGTTTGATGTCTTTGGCTCATGATGATGAACCTGTGCAGCAACATCAACAACAACCACAACAAGCCCCGACAAACATGGCTAGACTGTCATCTAATAAAGTTCAAGCTCGTTTCATCGGGGATCGAAATTACTTAATTGCTAAAGGTCGTGTAATACGTTGCAACCTGTCAGTTAAAGTTGTTTCAGAAATTGGCGGGATGGCTTCATGTGTCCTTCCACAACCTGTTTATTCTGATAATGGTCGTGTAGTACTTGCTGAAGCGGGATCTGAAGTCATTGGAGAATATAAAAGCATTGCAGCACAAGGACAAAGACGCTTAGGGATTGTTTGGTCACGCCTAAAAACTCCGCATGGTGTAATTGTCGATATTGATTCTCCCGCAGCAGATCATCTAGGCACTGGTGGTTTAAGTGGTCGAGTCGATAACCGTTGGGGCGCACGTATCGGTGCAGCTTTCATGCTTTCTTTAGTACAAGATGCTATTGCTTACGGTATTTCTAAAGAAACAGGGGGAAATAATAGCACTCCGTACATGCTTCAAAACACTTCAGACATGGGTAAGTCGATGGCTGAAACAGTGTTGAATGAAACAATCAATATCAAGCCAACAATTTATAAAAATCAGGGTGATGTAGCTTCAATTTACGTGGCCAAAGATATTGATTTTAGAGGTGTGTATGAACTCCGCGCAAAATAATATTTTAAGTAAGGATGTAATGGTTAGACAGCTATTACTTCCTTTAGAGAAATTCTTAAAAATTAAAGGGGTAACAGAAATTGCAATTAACACCCCAAATGAAGTTTGGACAGAATCAAATAAGGGATGGGAAAAACACTCTGTTAATCTGGATATGGGACAAATAATAGCTTTAGCAAATGTTATTGCCACTTATACCAATCAACGAATTGGCCAAGAGAATCCTATACTTTCTGCTCAATTGCCTGACGGTGAGCGTATTCAAATTGTTTTACCGCCAGCAATTGAACATGGAACAGTATCAATGACGATCCGTATTCCTGATGAATCGAACAGATCCTTTCAGGAATACAAAGAACAAGGATTTTTTGATCACTTCAGATATGGGAAATCTAAAGAATTTGATCAGTTTAAATCTGTATTACGTGCTGAAGATATAAAGCTAGTCCAGTCTTTAGAAAATAAAGATCTTGAGGGGTTTTTCAGATTCGCTGTTCAATGTAAAAAAAATATTGCGGTTGTTGGTGATACTGGATCGGGTAAAACCACCTTCATGAAAGCAATCTGTCAATACATTCCTAAAGATGAACGGCTTGTAACGATTGAAGATGTACGTGAACTTTTTGTTCCTCATGAAAACAAGGTTCACTTATTGTATTCCAAAGGTGGTCAAGGTAAAGCTAAGGTAACTCCATCAGATTTAATCGCCAGTAATATGCGTATGAAGCCAGACCGTGTATTACTTGCGGAATTACGAGGTGGGGAAGCTTTTGACTTTCTGAAACTGCTTACAACTGGTCACAGTGGCTCTATCACAAGTTATCATGCTGAAAGCTGTTCACTGGCTTATGATCGCTATGTTTTTATGTGCAAAGAACATGAGCAAGCGAATATCTATGATGCCACCACATTGAAAGAATTAGTTGCTTTAACAATTGATATTATTGTTCATGTTGAAGTGAAGAAAAAATACGATGATGAAAGCAATTTAATAGGTAAAGAACGCTTTATCTCTGAAATAAAATTTGATCCTGTGTCTAAAGTTAAAGCTCAATTTGGAGATGCAGAAATCATTGTCGGGGATCGAGCATGAACAAAAAAATCCTGATTCTGCTCCTTGCTCTTTTTCTAGCGGTTGTTGGTTTCTTTATCGCTAAGTATCTGGCCGGTGTTCTTTATTACTTATCCAATAAAACCAATCCATTTCCTGAAGTCAATCTTTCGACTTGGGGCTATTATTGGGATTTATATTCACAGACTGCACCTGCACAAAAGAAAAAGCTGCAAGGTGCCTTGGTCGCTGCATTATTCATCACTTTTGTTCTCCCTGCTTTAATCATTGCTAGCCTGTTTAATAAAAAGCAGTCCTTACACGGTGATGCCAGATTTGCCACTACTAAAGAAATTCAGAAATCAGGATTAATGGGAAATAAGGGAATCTTGGTAGGTAAATATAACAATAAGTATTTAATGCTTGGCGGTCAGCAATTTGTACTTCTGGCTGCTCCGACACGAAGCGGTAAAGGTGTAGCTGTTGTTATTCCTAATCTTCTGAACTATTCGGATAGTGTAGTTGTACTGGATCTGAAGCTCGAAAACTTTCTTTTAACTTCTAAATTTCGAGCTAAAAATGGCCAGAAAGTTTATCTATTCAGCCCATTTTCTGAAGATCTGAAATCTCATAAATGGAATCCATTTGACACAGTTAGTCATGACGAAAATTTTAGAGTAGGTGAAATTCTCGCTATTGGGCGAAGCTTTTACCCTGTGACTGGTGATGCGAAAACTGACTTCTGGAATGACAATGCTAATAACTTATTTCTTGGATTAGCTTTATACCTATTTGAAACTGAAGATCTGCCTGTAACTATGGGGGAAGTTTTAAGACAGAGTTCGGGTAAAGGCAAGCCGATTCAAGATCATATTAGATCTATCATTGAAGAAAGACAGCAAAGTGATAAGCCGTTAAGTGATACCTGTTTAGATGCCTTAAACCGTTTTTTAAGCTCACCAGATAATACACTCGGCAACATCATTTCTACTTTCACATCACCTCTAACAATTTTTGCAAACCCGATTGTGGATGCTGCAACCTCATCAAGTGATTTTAGACTTGAAGATGTACGTAGACAAAGAATGTCTATTTACTTTGGTGTCCAACCGAACCGCTTAGGGGATGCTAAAAACTTAATCAATCTATTCTATTCACTATTGATTGATGTGAATTTGAAAACCCTACCACAACAAGATTCATCTTTAAAATATCAGTGCTTGGTTGTAAATGATGAAGCAACGGCTGTTGGTAAAGTGGCGAAAATTGCAGACGCCAACTCATTTATTGCGGGTTATAACATTCGTTTATTAACAATTATTCAGTCTATTGGCCAGTTAGAGGACGTTTATAAAACCCAAACTAGAGGATTGGTGACTAACCATGCTTTGCAAATCATCTACCCGCCGAGAGAACAACGAGATGCTAATGAATATAGCGAAATGCTTGGCTATTTCACTTTTAAAGCAAAATCTAAAGGCCAAAGCCGTTCTATGGCATGGGGGCAAGGTGGCTCTAATTCAGAAAATGAATCAGACCAAAGACGAGCTTTGATGCTTCCTCAAGAGCTAAAAGAATTGTCACAAGATAAAGAAATTATCTTTATGGAAAGTACAAAGCCGATCATGTGTGAGAAGGCAAAATATTTTAATGATAGTGCTTTTGTGGATCGCTTAAAGTCAGTTTCTCCTAGCATGTCAACAATTAAAGGTTTTCCAACCCATAAACAATTAGAAAAGATTGCCTTTGAAGATCTAGAACTTTCAATTCCTATTCCTGATCTGGACGTAAAGCTGCATAAGGCAAAAATTGAAAAGCGTATAACTGCAATTACTACAGTAGAACAGGCGGAGCAGTTAGATATTTCTAGCTTGGTTATCCCTGAATTTAAGCTCGATAAATCAGTATTTAAAGATCCAGAAAATCCTAAAGAAGAAGAATGTCTGCAAGTTGTAGACCAATTTTTTGGGGCTGTTGTATGGGAAGAAGATACTGAAGCGCAAAGTATTGTTGATGACTTCTTTAGCCAGGTCGAAGCTAGTCCTGAAGATGAATCTGATCAAGTCGAAAACTTAGTTGCAGCAGATGAATCAGATCCAATGGCCATGATTGCAGAAATGGGAAATCTAGTTGTAGTAGATGAATCAGATCCAATGGAAAATCTAGTTGTAGTAGATGAATCAGATCCAATGGCCATGATTGCAGAAATGGAAAATCTGGTTGCAATGGATGAACCAGATCCAATGGAAAATCTGGTTGCAGTAGATGAACCAGATCCAATGGAAAATCTGGTTGCAGTAGATGAACCAGATCCAATGGTCATGATTGCAGAAATGGAAAATCTGGTTGCAGTGGATGAACCAGATCCAATGGCCAGCATGGTTGCAGTTGATGATCAACAAATAACTAATTCAGATATTGATGACGTTTATCAGGCGTTTTCAAACCAATTAGATTCTAAATAAGGAAAGTATTATGAAAAAAATCTCTCTTACATTAATTAGCCTTGCTCTATCTGTTCCAGTTGTGGGCTGTACTTCAAATAAAGCTGTGACCAGTCCTAACGGCTTTTCTTCTAAAGTGGTTAATCAACCTGATACTGTAAAAGATTATATGCAAAGCATAGCTTTGTATCAGGAAAATCAAGACTTAAGCACTGAAACTGAAAGAAAAATTGCGCTTTTAACAGATAAATATATTCAAACAAAAATGATTATTGACGAAGCAGCACGTCGCCAAAATATCTCTATTCAATAAAACTGTATTAAGGACTTGATCATGACTGAAGCAAATAAAGAACAATTAGCAGGCTATACCAAACTTGGTCAAACTTTAGAAACTAAAAAAGCTGAAGTTAATTCAATTGAACAAGTCGAAAATATAGACCATTCAAAAGGTTTAAAAGATATCAATCAGGAATCTGAAGAAACAAAGGTAATTAATACTAAAAAGCTAAAAAATGATGATAAGGAATCTAGTGAGGAAGGCTTATCAAAAGCATTACTCAATAAATATTATGTTGTAGATGATAAATATCACTTTAAAGGTAATCCTGAAAAAGTAGCATTTGAAGATTCTGGAAAAACCTTAAAAACCACAATTGATGATAAACATATAGCTGCTTCAATGGTGGAAGTGGCACAAGCTAAAAAATGGGAAACAATTAAGGTTAAAGGATCTGAAGAATTTAAACGTAATGTCTGGCTTGAAGCTTCAATGAAAGACATGAAAGTAAAAGGCTATGAACCTCGTGATATAGATATAGCCTTACTCAATGATATGAAAAAATCACAGGGTAAAGAGGTAGTTCAAAACACTATTAATAAGGACGCAGATCGCCAAAAAGAGAAACCTCTAAAGGATCAGGCCAAAGCAAATCCAGAACAGGAACGTAAGGAAAAAATGAATAATCTGTCAGAACAGGAAAAAGTACTTTTGACAGTTTTCGATAAAAAAATGAAAGCTGATGGCTTCACAGACAAGCAACGGACAGCAAGTATAGACGTTGCAATTGATCAACTTAATCAGAAAAAAATGCATGTTGGAAAGCTAGTTGATCATGGCGCAGCCCCATATCAGCATGATCCTAAAAATAGCAGCAGTTACTTTGCAACTATTGAAAATAGTAAAGGTGAAAAAAATACAGTCTGGGCTAAAGATCTGGAACGTACTCTGAAAGAACAAAATATCATTAAAAATGATGATATTGTCTTAACCTATAAAGGTTCTAGCAAAGTCGAAGTTAATACAAAAGAAATTGATCCAAAAACAGGAGTGCCGACAGGAGCAAGAGTCCAAACTCTAGCAAATAAAGGAAAGTGGGAAGCTCAAAGTTTAAGTAAACTGAAAGAAACCACAGAAAAAGCTCTAACTAAAAACGATAAAACTAAGCTTCAGATTCAACATAGTGCCGATATTCAAAATCAGAAATTTCACAAGCCAAAATTAACAGCTTATGATGTTAATTCGCCAAAACAGCAACCCGCACAACAACCAGTTAAAACTCAAGAAAGAAATAAAAATAAAGACATATCCCGATAGTATCCAAGTCGCCACCTATTTAGGGTGGTTTTTTATATCTCGCTTGAAAATTAAACGGTAATCAGGGAGGGAGAAATTTAACTGATTGCGTCAGTTCGGAAAGTAGACACTTTGCTCTGATCTACCATGTGCGGATCTCAAGTAAATGGGTAAAGTAGATGCCTGGACAATTGCTGCAGCTTGCAGCGATTGTCCAGGCATTGAAATTAGACGTTTTAGCAAATATGTACCAGACAACTTTGTTTGCAGTCTATATCTGACTAAAACTAATAGCGGGTTAAACTTTTAATATTGCTTGTATTGTCCACCTGTGGACTATATAATCAAATTTAATCTAAATAAGGACGGCACATAATGACAAATGCAGATTTTAAGCTGCTAACTGAATCATTGGGATTCTATAATGCCGAAGCAATTCGGGATTATTTCAAAACTATTGGCTTTAATGAATCTATCAACGTCCGACCAATCCAATACTGGTTAAATGGTAAGAGCGTGGCTCTCAATATGCCAATTCCAGACGATGTAGTCGGCCATTTTAAGAATCTTGAACAGATGAAATTTAATCTATCTGGACAGGAGAAATTTATTAAAAATGGATTTCTTTATAAAGATAAGCAATTAATGTGGGAAAAATTTCCTGAATTAAATGGATTGCCATGCACTTATCTTAATCAATTGATGGTTTTGGTGAATATTCTGCATGGCTACAGAGAGGTGCAATACTGCACAAGCTATTAAGGAACACTGAATGAAAAATGAGGGTCTTTCTATTGTCGAGCTGATTAGCAAGCGCAATAAAATTGTCTATACAGTCTGTTCTGTATTGGTCTTACTGACAGGCTTATCTTTTTCCAGATACTTTCTGAATTTTAGTGTTCTCTATTTTTTAATTCTGCTTATTCCATTTTTTGCTCTTATGTACTGGATGATAAAAATCACTGAAGATATAAAAGAAGAAAAGGATGTTATGTGATACATAAGTTTTCACTTCCGAAAATTAGAATTCAGTAACTGAAATAACATTGCGACATATAATGTAATTTTTAAGTTTAGCTATACAATCAGTGTTATTTTTCTGAAAATGAGTTTTCAATAGTGGGGATAATCTTCGTATTATGTTGACTATAAGCAACATAATGTTATCATTTATTTTTATTGCTCAGAGCTAAGAGTTTCAATCTTAGCTAATAGATTATTTAAATTATGCAAGTAGAACTGTTCCAAAAATCCTCTTTTGAAATTGAAGGTAAACATACTACCCATTCAGGTGGTAAAGGAGAGTACTTACATGATTGGTACTCATACTTAGAAGGGTTTTCATCATCATTTGTTAACCAAATTTTAAAAACATATGCTCCTAATGCTGAAATTGTTTTAGAACCTTTTGCTGGAGTTGGAACTACTCCTGTTAATAGTTCAATTTTAGGCTGTACATCTTATTATTGCGAAATTAACCCTGTTCTTCGGAAAGTAACTGCAATTAAAAATAAAATTCTTAATTTGTCAGATGAGGATAAAGTTAATTTTTTAATAAATATTAATGAATTAAGTGAAAATCTAAGTAAAAATATTCTAGGGATCGAAGCTTCTGAGGAGCTAAGAGCTAAATATTATGATTGTTTTGATAAAAGTGTGTTTTTCTCTCAAGACACCTTTGAAAAAGTACTAAAGTTTAGAGCATTAATTGATCAGATTTTGTCAAAAGATATACTTTTAGCTGAGGCTTTGGAGGTGGCAGTAATATCTTGTCTAGTGAAGTGCTCTTTATTAAAAAGATCAGGAGATGTCCGTTTTAAAACAGCTAAAGAACTTTCCAAAGGAGTACCTGAATTAATTTCTTCAGTAATTAAACAGCTAAAATTGATGATGGAAGACTGTAAAAATTGTCCTCAAGCCATAGCTCCAATGTATTTATTAGCAAATAACTCAAAAGAAACTTTAGAAATTAAAAGTGTTCAAGCAGACATAGTTATCACTAGCCCTCCTTATTTGAATGGGACCAATTATTTCAGAAATACAAAGCTTGAACTATGGTTTATAAGAGAGCTTTTGAATAATAAAAGTCTTCGAACCTTTAGAGATCAGGTAGTAACATCTGGAATAAATGATGTAACAAAAGATAAAGGTAAAGAAATCCTACCTTTAATATCTGATTTATATATCGAACTCTTAGAAAAAGCATATGATTCTAGAATTGCTAAAATGATGTCTGCATATTTTTATGAAATGAAAATAGTTTTAGAAGGCCTAATGCATCATACAAAGTCAGATGGTGTGATATGCATTGATATTGGGGATAGTATTTATGCAAATGTATATATCCCAACTCATAAAATTCTAATCAAAATTGCTCAAGAACTAGGTTTTTCTTTATACGAAGAAATTTTATTAAGGAAAAGACACTCTAACGGTGGAGCTGAGTTAGGTCAGTTTTTATTAGTATTTAAAAAAGAGGATAGTAAATAAATATGAATAGTACAAAACTATCTGACATTTTAGTGAAATGGGAAAGCTTTAAAATAGAATTTCCTCATATGAATGAACCATTCTCAAAAAGAAATTGGGGATCTGATTTACACTCAGTTTGTTCTTATCAAGGTAAAATGAAACCTGCTTTAGCATACCATCTAATTGATACATTTTCTTCAGAAGGGGATACTGTTTTAGATCCATTCAGTGGTTCAGGCACTATTCCGTTTGAGGCTGCTATAAATGGCCGTTATTCTTTTGGTTTGGATATTGGTTTGCTTGCTACATCAGTATCAAATGCTAAATTGAAAAGGCATAATCCAACAGAAGTCTTTAAAATTATTGATATGCTAAGTGACTTTATCAGTAATAATACTCCCGAAGAAAAAAGTATATCTGAATCAAAAGAAGTAGCTTTTAATAAGACAATTCCAGAATATTTTCATGAAGATACTTTTCGAGAAATCCTCTTAGCTAGAGAGTTTTTTCTTAAATATAAAGAGCCTGAATCAGAAAATTGGTCTCTAGTTTTTTCATGTATGTTGCATATTTTGCATGGAAATAGACCATATGCTTTAAGCCGTAATAGTCATCCCATTACTCCTTATGCACCAACAGGTGATTTCATATATAAAAATGTGGTGGAAAAACTAACGAATAAAGTAAAAAAATCTATTGAAGCTCAGGAATTATTAGATTTAGCTCCAGCTAAATGTTTTTTAGCAGATATTCTTCACGAATGGCCTCTGGAAATTCAAAAAGTTGATGCGATTATTACATCACCTCCTTTCTTTGATAGTACAAAATTCTATATGACTAATTGGATGAGATATTGGTTTTGTGGATGGAATAAGCAAAATTTTCAAGAAAACCCTAAGTCTTTTATAGAAGTAATGCAGAAAAAGAATTTTGATGTTTATGATTTTATTTTCAAACAAAGTTATGAGCGTCTTGTAGATAATGGTGTAGCCGTCTTCCATTTGGGACATAGTGATAAGTGTGATATGGCTGAATCATTAAAGAGCTATGCTGAAAAATACTTTAAAGTTGAAGATATATTCACAGAGTCTGTAGAGCACTGTGAAAAACATGGGATTAAGGATAAAGGTGGAGTAAAAGGACATCAATATCTAGTTTTATCAAAAAAATAAATAAGATACCTTAAGGTATCTTATTTATTTAAATAAAATGCAGCTATTTAGCTGCATTTTTTTGATTATATATTTTTAAAAGATCATAAACCTGACCTAACTCAGTTTTATTTAATGTCTTTTGCAACGCCTTTAGGAAAAGTTCAGCTGTTAATTTTCCATCTCTTTCTTTTGCTAACTCAGGTTTGTGACAGAACTCTAGTATTAACCAATCTAAATCAGAAACTAATTTATTAACTGCTATTAAATTTGGTCCTGGATTATTTAAATCTTCAATAGAAATGCCTGTAATAACTGATAATTTTTCAATTTCATTTTCTGCGTAATATTCAGAAGGTGGTCTATCCCTTTTTTGGGAGTTACATCCTTTACATAAGCAAGTAGCTGTTTTATCCAATGGCCAAAGTAAAGCTAGAGGTCGTGTATGATCTAAGTTCATTTCCCTAGCAGATGGAATATCGGCCTGACATTTAAAGCATTTTTTCCCGAATTTCTCCCATATATCGGTTGTTAATTCTTTTCCAGGATTCTCTTTTCTATAGTTTAATTGAGGACTACCTTTAAAAAGATGAGTTAAAAGTAACTCAAAGTGTCGTCTTCTAGTACCATCTTCTTTCATTTGATCTGCGGTACGTTGAGGATTGTGTGCTGCATTAACCTCAAACTTTTTACAGTATCTACATTCGAGTTGAAAACCATGATGTAAGTTTAAATAAGTCTCATCTTGAATATTCTTAAGTTTTCCAAACCCGGTGTGAGTGCAAGGAGCATTTGCCACACAATGACTTGAAAAACTTAAATGATATCTTTCGTCTTTAATATTAATAGGCAAGAACCTAGCGCAACGATTGCAAGATTTTAGATATATAGAAGTGGGTTTTGTACTTTCTAATTCCAAATTTCTATCATCATTGATTACAATTGAAACCTCACCCTCTGTTACGTAGAAATTTGCTTCTGGTGCAAATTGATACATATTATTTAGTAAATGTTTCTTATCGGGATTAGCTTTAGCGGCATCTATATGCTTATGAGCAACTATTCCACATCCGATATCATAGAAAGATATTTTCGTATCTTCTAACGCTTTAAACGATATTCTTGTCCATGGAATGTTTTCTTTGGTGCTAGAAAAACCCATAGAACCAAATTTTGCCCAATTACCCTCTTTCCAATCAGTGAGTGTTTTTTTTGTAAAACCACCCAATTCAATATTTATATCTAGGAAATGATCTGAAAAATACCATCCACCAAAAGCAACTAAGTCATCAGGATTATGATCTGGAATATTAAATATCAAGCTAAGACATTCACCTTTTTCTAAGATATAGGTGTCTTGATTTTCAATTTTATATTCTCCTCCCGTCGAATTTTCATGACTAGAAAATCCAGATTTTCGGGTTGTTGTTCGTCTTCTACCAGAAAACTGAGTCTTCCCAGGTAGTTTATTTCCTGTATATTCAATAACCATTACATACCATCAAATAGCTGAGATAAGTTTTTGTCTAATGCCTTCGCAATGGAATTCAGAGCTTTTAAAGAAATATTTCTTTTCCCTGTTTCAACTCCACTAACATAGGTTCGGTCTAGACAAGCTTTATCTGCTAAAGCTTCTTGAGATAAGCCATAATCTTTTCTGAGGGTTTTTAGATGATTTCCAAAATTTTTTAGGAGTTCTTCTTCCATTGCAGAAGCGGTCCAATTTTTTGATTGTTCTTATAATAAGTTTTGTAGACTATGAGTCCACGGACGATGAGTCACATTTCAAAGTTGATTAATATTCTTTTATATTAATGAGAGGGTTTTATATAAAGAATAAGTGCTTCTCATGAAATTTAAAAATATTTGATCTCAATGAGTTATGATTTATTTTATAAAATTAGCATCATGTTGATTATTCAAGATCATCCAGAAATAAAAAAACCGGCAAAATGGCGGTTTTTTTATCTATGACAGCTTAATTGATCAGTATTTCGATACGCAGGTTGGCTTCTGAGAAAATACAGAATAGATTTCATTGAGTTATTGGATTAGTTAAAGCCTTAGACATTGATACTTCAGCCTTTCTTAACAAAATTAATCTATAATTAAAGATAATGATTGTCTAAATGCTTGTATGTGTCCATGGTAAATATCTTTATCAAGTTTCGCACAACCATTATTAGTAATTAAAATTGAACCTAATTCATTATAAGTTGCTTGGATTTTTTCCAAATTGAACTTTCTTTCTAATGTTAGGGTCTTAGTGGCCTCTAAAACATTTTTTTGTCCTTTAATTACTGTTTTTGCTGAAACACCAGATCCTAAATCTAAACCAGAAATTTGAATAGATTTAATATTAGCTTGTTTACTGAGAGCGTTATCTAAACAATTAATCCATTTTAATAGATCTATTTTTAATGGGGTAATTGTGAGCATAAAATTTGAAGCTTGTAATAGTTTGCTAATTAACCCTTGAATGCCTCTAGGAGGGTTAATAAATTCTAATCCTATAGATGTGTCATCTGAAATTCTTATACTAGATTCCTTATAGGATATTTTGTTGTAAATAGTTTCATTCCCAAAAGGGTCTTTAATAATTTCTTGAAATTCAAATTTTTCTATGTACCTCGCTTCAATAAAGTGCTCTCTAGCTCTATCAATAATAAATCCATTCATTTGATTTTCATCAAAGGAGTATTCTCTTAACTTTATTGCCAACTCAGACATTGAGAGAGGCCATTTTGTCTTGAACCATTGATATCTGTTCATAGCTTTCTATTCCTCTGCTGATAGATTTGAAGATAATTCATCTAGTACTTTACGTGCGGATGTTTCAATTAGGCCTAGTAAAGCTGATTTTTCTTCACCTTCTACTGATTTAAAGTTTTTAGTATATTCAGTAGTATTTGCGATTCTAGTTGAGTATTTAGCTCCATATTTAAATCCAGTACCTAATTTTCCATTTTCAAATGAAGCTTCAAATTGGACTAAATAATAAGGAGCTTTATTTTGTTTTGCTCGCCATGTGATTGATGTAATAAAAAAGCCCCCATCTCGTAGCTGAGTATATTGCTCCGCTGCAACTAGATTTTGACCATGGAAAACAGCACTATGAACAACTCCAATCATATTTTGCTTTATTACCATATCTTCTTCTAGCTCTTGATCATCTATATCCTCATCTTCCTCAAAGCAGTCTACTTTTAAATTAGTCACAGTTTCTAAATCAAACATTGGTATGTTTGATATTAATTTCATAAAGAAATTATTTCTTTCTTCAGGACTTAATAAGTGATCTACCTCAATCTTTTTAAGAGGAATTTCAGTTTTTTTGTATGCTTCAACTTTATTTTTAAAGCCTTCAACGATGTTTAATGCTTTTTCAGAAGCGGGCATACGGATAATAGTTTGTCCTTTTTTACTTTCAATATGTATGCTGGCATCTTTACGCTGTCGTTGAATTAAGCGTGTTTTTGAATAGTCATATTCATCATATTCCGTATTCATTACAATGCCATCATCACCTTTTTGATGAGACGTAACTTTTTCTTGTTTTTGAACATCTTTTTTATAGTCTTTAACAATATCTTTCATTTCCTCAACTGTGAGTTCAATTGGTAAAATAACAGATGTCATTTTTTCATTACGCTTTTTATAATCCCTCTTTTCGATTAATCCAGTAATGTCATTATAGTCATGAGTCCAAATGGAGATTTCTTCAATAAGATCATTACGTGAGGATTTTGGTGAATAAAATATTCCTCTGTCTTTTGCGAGTTCATTTAATGTAATATCAGTTATGCGTTGTTTTCCAGATGTTAATAAAGAAAAAATATCATGATCAGTCGCACATAGTTGTTGAAATGATAGTTTATTCATAGATCCATCCCTATTTCGACTTCTGAAAACGTGCTTATAACTTGAGGCATTGTGGAGAACTTGATGTTTCTGACTAACTTTGAAAAATCACTTTCTTCATTACTTTCAGTCATTTCTTCAATATAACGGTCAACGGCTTTTTTAAAAGTGGCAGCAGCAATCGGTGCTGTATCTAATGTTCGAATTTGAATGTCTGTGTCATCAGATAAAACTTGATAATGTCTTAAATAATCAATCAAATAGATGAATTCTTCCGTAGTTTCCCCCTTTCTTTTATAATAAATAATAAATCCTTTTCGACTATTTTCTTTTTTGTATTCTAAAATAATCCAGGGACCAACAAGCATTTCTAACGTAGCTGCTTTAGCCTTTTCTATTTGTACATTTGTTTTTCTAATTAATTGTGGATAGAAAAATCTACATTGATCTCCATTAGGTATTTTATCTGAACCAGACTTTCCTCTTAAGATACATAAATCATATCGAATGTTATCTAACCAAAAGATATCTTTTGGACCTAAAACTACAATTTTAGATCCTCGTGGAATATCTAGTTGATCAGCTTTAACGTTTGATAAGACGTTAGAAAAATCCTTATCATATTCACCATCATGATTATAGACAAAAAGAAGACCACAAATTTCAGGAGTTACATGGTCATGAATATATAGTTGGTTCCATTCTGGACTTTTTTCTGCACATGAAACTTGTTTGGCTAGACTCTCAATAGCATCTTTTATTGCTGCCGCCTTGATAGTTCCTTTTGCGTAACTTTTTAAATCACAATTGATATAGGTTCTTGATTGTGAATATGGCTCATCGTAATAAAATACTACATCAGAAGGATGGGTTTTATTCCCGTGCTTCTCTTGATTTTCACAAGTCCAGTTATGATTCGTCGTACCACTTTTCTGCCAAAAAAATTCAGAGAATAAATCATTAGATAGAATCTCTGCCATCTGAGCTATTTTTTCAGTTTCTGCCATTTGTATTCCTTGAATCAAATCTTGTTGGAAATTTTTTCTAAACTAATTATGTATACTTAATTTGATAATATTAAAGTAATTTAAATTTTTTTATTTAGAATTAAAAAGCACTTTTTTTTAATAGTGCTTTTTTTTTTGTCACTGACACTCATGAATTCAATGAAAATTTTGTGTCGCATGACGATACAGAAACGTCAAACGACACATAGCTTATCATTAGCAGGATAATCAAATCAGTATCTTAGTTCTTCTAACGAACCATAATGACATCATATTGCGACTCAACCTGTGTCATTTTTCGATAAATGATTTTTTAGATTCAATACCCATAACAAGGTTTGTTCGTATAACCTCCAGTATGTTAAATGCAGGCTAATTACTGAAATATTCATTTATAAAAGCTAAGAAACTTTTGGGGAAATTTTACTTTTCTTAAATCGAACTCAAGTTAATATAGGCAACTTTTAAAATTATTGATTTATAGGGGAAATTTATGTTTAAAAAAGTTTTTGCTAGTATTTTACTTAGTAGTTTTTCATTGAGTGTAGCTTATGCATCTGAGCTATCAGAAAAAAAAGAAGTTGTTCACGTTATGAATAACTACATATCTTCGATTTCTTGTATGAATGATAAAGTTGAATTAAAAGATATTTTTACTATAGATAAGCCTTCTGAAAATGGCTCAATCTACTATATCCTCTGGAATGGAGATATCGGATGTAATGGTGGAACAGGGACACACTCTCATTATGTTTCTGAGGTTTCTAGATTTTCACCAAATAGACCATTATTGGTCACAACAAATGATGCTTTTGGTGATAACAATGAAGCTTTCTGGAATACTGATAAAGCTTCAATAAATTACCGTTTTATCCAGTCAATTAAACAAGTTAGCCCAGATGAATTTGAAATAGTCTCATATGATTATGCCGATGATAAGTTCGGTGGTGTGGATAGTGGAAATATGGGACCAGCTAATAAATTTCGTTATACAGTAAGTCTTGTTGAAGATGAAGGATGGAAAATAACTAAGCAAGTTTTGTTGGAACAAAATAAATAAAAAAGGTTTTATTTAATTTTATTAAAATGCTTATAAAAACCACCTTATGCGAAAGAAAAAAATGGGAGCATAAGCTCCCATTTTTGCAAATTTTTTAAATTTTAAGCATGTTGCACTGTAAGTTTTAAACCTAAAGCATTCACTACACGATTAATAGTATCAAAACGAGGTGCAGAGTCCTGGCGAAGTGCTTTATAAAGAGCTTCACGTCCAATACCTGCCTCTTTGGCAATTTGGATCATCCCTCTTGGAATGGGCTTTTTTTATGACAACTTATGTGTCGTTCAATGACATTCTATGTGTCGCCTGATGAGAAAGACTATGCCGTGATGATCAGTAAAGCTTGTATCTTTGAGCTATAGTTTAAAGTTACATACTTGAGTACAGAGTGTGTTCTTATTCATAAAGTAGGCCCCCTCATTTGTTTAGATTAAGCAGTCAAGCTAATCAGAATCGTGGAATATGAGAAATCATAAAAAAGCCCATTCGAGGGTGAATGGGCTTTTGCAATGTTTTACTGTACTGATTTTAAAAGATAAAACAATGGAATTTCGTATAACGTGTATTATGTTAATTTTAAAAATTCTACAAAAATAGAGTCCTAAAAAATTACACTATATTTAATTTTCCTGGGCTCGTTTCCAAATCAATTGGCTCATCACAAGTTTGCCTTTAGACATTATTGGTGAAGCTGGGCCCAGTTTTAAAGTATCTCCATCCAAAGATACAATTCGCTGTTGCTGCTGGCCAATCCAGTTTGGAAACAATGAGACCATCATTTCATGTTCCAGCTGCTGGGTTTCTTCATTCACAAAAAAACGTCCAGAATAAGCAATATAAGTTTTTGCTTCTTCAATATATTCTTCAGGACTACCATTGAACCAGTCACCTGTTACAAAGTGCTGGCGCTGTTCGCCCATCAACTGCGCAGACATATAGCCATCTGGGGTGTACATAATGATACCTGTCGCATTCTTACCCAATGGATAAAAGGGTTCTGAATCATCTACAGGTATTTCAACATACGATTGAAGTTTCCATGCACCAATTAACTGTTCTCTTAAGCTCATTTCTATAACCTTCATCAAAAATATTTAGCCGACGTTTTGCGTATCACCATCAATTGGAATTAACTGCCCAGAGATAGAGCGGCCCGCTTCAGATGCCAGGAAATAAGCAAGCTCACCAATATGCTGTGGATTCACCATATATTTCAAAGACTGTACTGCAAGTGCATCCATCGTTTCTTCTTGTAATGTTCGACCACTCACCGCAGCACGCTGTGCAAGCACTCCCTGGAAACGTGGACCATCAACTGCCCCTGGTGCAATGGCATTGACACGAATATTAAATTTTCCTAATTCCATCGCCAAAGTTTTCGTAAAGCCAACAAGGCCCCATTTGGTGGTTGAGTAAGCAATCCGATTCGGATAACCAAAACGCCCAGCTGCTGAAGACATATTCACAATGGCAGCATTTTCAGATTGTTGTAAATAAGGAATAACCAGTTGGGTTAAACGAAAAGTCGAATTCAAATTAATTTGAATGACTTTGTTCCACTCTTGAATATCCAGTTCATGCATCGGCATCGTTGGACCTGAAACACCAGTATTATTGATCAGTACATCGAGTTCATTGCCCAAAGCTTGAATCGCATTTTGAAATACACGGGCAAGATCATCTAAATTGCTTAGATCTGCTGAAAAAGCAAGAATCTCTGGCTGCTCTTGCTGAAAAGCATCTAAGGCTTGTTGATTAATATCGATGATGCAGACTTTTGCACCATGCTTTAAAAAGATTTCTGCGATCGCTTTTCCGATCCCTGATGCACCAGCACTGATTAATACTTTTTGTTGTCTCATCTGATTCTCCTCATTTCCTATATCAGTAATATAGAAATTTTTATGATATATTTGAAATTGATTGCATATATATCTAGATATAACTTTTATGGATAGCTCATCTTTACGCCATTTTGATTTAAATCTTTTATTATCCTTACATACGTTATTAGAATTTAAGAATGTGACCCATGCCGCGCAGGCTCTGCATATCAGCCAGCCTGCACTTTCAGCTCAATTGGTGCGCCTGAGAAAATCTTTCCAAGATCCATTGCTGATTCCATCAGCCAATGGCAAGGGGATGGTGCTGACAGAAAAGGCTCTTGCGCTTATAGAGCCATTAAATATTTTAATCACCCAATTACATCTGATTCATGATACGGAACCGGCTTTCAACCCAGAACTTGATCAGCGGATTTTCAGAATTGCTGTTTCGGATAGCGCTGTCGTCAGTATTTCAAATACGATTGTTCAATTTCTCTGTGATTTACCCAATGGGAATATCAAAATAGAGTTCGTTCATTATGTACCACAGCAGATAAACAAACAGCTGGAACAGGATGAAATTGATCTTGTAATTGACTTGGAAAATAATCTACCTGATCAATTGCCGAGTTTGCTATTAATCGATGAAGACTTTGTACTGTGTTTTGGTAAACATCACCCGATTAAAACTCAAGAATCGTTAAGTATTGAAGAATATTGTTCTCTACAGCATGTCATTGTAAATACAGATGATAATAGTTTTAGTGGATATACTGATATTACGCTAAAAGGTTTGGGCTATAAACGCAATATTCAACATAGTCTTTCTCATTTTTCCGTTGCGACAGAATATTTATATAAAAGCCAATCTGTTTGTACTTTGCCTAGACATCTCGTGCAACAATCCAATTATCCATTGGATTTTTTGGATTTACCTTTTACGTCACCGCGCTATAAACTAAGAATGTTGTGGCATTCTAAAAAGCAGAATAATCCTGCAATTCAATGGCTAAGAAATAAAATATATTTTTTAATTAAAGGACAAACTATAAGTAACAACTCCACCATTTAACATAATGGCGCTTATACAAAACGCGATTGTAATAATCTTTTAATATCAATTGATTATATTAAAATAGAAAACCCAAAAAACCGGCTTCGCAACAAGTCGGCTTTTTTTTAAACAGTTTTGATATATTCCGCCAATAAAATTGATTATTTTTTAATCAAATCGAGGATTTTTTCAATGTTCCCGGTCTTCCCAAGATAAAAAATATCCCCAATTTCTGCGGATAAATTTGGGACAGTTTTTAGGCATATGTAAGCATATACTTACGTCAATTTAGGGATTTGCCGGATAGCAGATTCAATTATTTTTTCATATCATAAAGATATAAGAACAGGATGTTTCGGAACAAAAAAATAAAAAACCCCGACAGGATGTCGGGGTTTTTTGTTATCTAATTTTTTAAATCAAAGTCGGATGAGCATCAAGAATACGGATTAAAGTCGCTGCAGGACCAGTTGGATAGCGACGGCCTTGTTCCCAGTTTTGTAGGGTTCTCGCGCTAATATGCAAACGTGCAGCAAATTCAGCCTGGGTTAAGCCTGTTTTCTCACGTACTTCTTTAATATCCGGCAACTCAAGCTCAGTCACTCGACTTGCTTTCATTTCATTGCGTTTGATGGCGCCAGCTTCTTTAATCGAAGCAACCAGGTCATCAAATAAGTTATTATCCATGAAATTGCTCCTTCACTAATTGACGCAGGATCGAAGTTTCTTTGTCTGTCAGATTATCTTTCACAGACTTTGGATAAGCCACCAGGAAAAAGATCTGGTCATCCTCTGTGACCCAGTAATAGATCACACGAATACCACCACTTTTTCCCTTATTGCCCTGAGCACAACGTACTTTACGAATACCTCCACCATTTTTTACCAAGTCACCCTTATCAGGCTGTACCAATAGATCTTGCTGGAGCTGACGATATTCTTCATCAGTGACAAGATCTTTGATTTGCTTGGTAAAGAAACTAGTTTCTATAAATAACATGAATTAAAGTACGTCAATGGCGTATAGGTATATTAGCAGTTTTAAGATAAAAAAACGAGAACCTTAAGCTCACTCTCTCGACTAGACATAATATCTAGCCTTTTTGTGTTTCACTTCATGTAATGGTCATCATGTTAAATAAAAAATAATTGACAATAATTAGATTGTGTACAACTATATTGTACACAATCTAATTATTTAGGAAAGTAACAAAAATGAGTACTCTTTATTCTACTAAGGTTAAAGCAATTGGCGGACGTTCAGGAACTATCCATAGTGAAGATGGTATTTTAGAACTTAACTTAGCTCTACCAAAAGAATTAGGCGGTAGAGGGGGTGAGACTAATCCAGAACAATTATTTGCAGCTGGTTATGCAGCATGCTTTGGTAATGCCATTATCCATGTATCTCGTAATAAACAGCATAAAATCCATGATAATGACGTAGAGGTTCTTAGTACTGTTGGTATGGTAGCTAATGGTAATGGTGGGTTTGCCTTAACAGTGAATTTAGATGTAACTATTTCGGGTATCTCTCAAACTGAAGCAGAGCAAATTGTTGAAGAAACTCATCAAGTCTGTCCTTATTCAAATGCTATTCGAGGTAATATACAGGTTTCTACAACCGTTCATACAAAATAGAAAGATATGTCCAAGAATCAGCTTTGCTTAGATGAACAACTATGTTTTCCCATTTATGCGGCATCAAATTTAATAGTGAAAGCGTATAGACCATTTCTTGAACCTCTAGAGCTAACTTATCCTCAATATTTGGTTATGTTAGTTTTATGGGAAAAAGATTCTATAAGTGTGGGTGATCTTGGACAAATTTTACACTTGGATAGTGGGACATTAACGCCATTACTTAAAAGAATGGAAAAGTCTGAAATTATCAGCCGTTCACGTGATCCTAAGGATGAAAGAAGAGTTCTTATTTCATTAAAAGAAAAAGGAAGACAATTAAGAGCGTCAGCAGAAAAGATTCCCAAAGAGTTGTCTCAAAGTATTAAACTTGAGAATTTAAGTGATTTAAAAGACCAATTAAAGTTATTAGTCAAAGCCTTATCAGAGAAAATCTAGGAAATTTTATTTTCTTTGTATAATTTTTCCTCATTCTCAAAATTGGTTTTTCTAAGAAAAGCCAGATCATATTGATCTGGCTTTTTAGGGCACTGTTGCAAATAGAGATTTGAGTCGATGATGTTCCCTTTAAAAAGTGCTTAGAGACCGAAAACTCTATTCACCAGATACACTTCACCCTGAGGCTGACCATAATAAAATGAAGAAGCTTGTCCTTTACGTAGTGCACGCATGACTTCAATACCTTTGATTGTGGCATAAGCCGTCTTCATAGATTTGAATCCTAAGGTGGCCCTGATGATCCGCTTTAGCTTGCCATGATCACATTCGATCACGTTGTTTTTGTACTTAACCTGCCTGTGCTCAAGGTCTGGTGGACATTTTCCTTCCCGTTTTAACCGTGACAAAGCGCCTCCATATGTGGGTGCTTTATCCGTATTGATCACTTGTGGAATTTGCCACTTCTTCACATTATTTAAGATTTTTCCAAGAAAACAATATGCTGATTTGGTATTGCGTCTAGAAGAAAGATAAAAATCAATGGTATGACCACGAAGATCGACTGCCCGATACAGATAAGCCCATCGTCCATTCACTTTTACATAAGTTTCATCAATATGCCATGAGCTCAGATCTGTAGGATGACGCCAATACCAGCGTAGACGTTTTTCTATTTCAGGAGCATAACGTTGAACCCAACGGTAAATAGTCGTGTGATTAACATTCACACCATGTTCGGAAAGCATTTCCTGAAGTTCACGATAGCTAATACCATATTTACAATACCTGCGCACAGCCCAAAGAATGATTTCACCCTGAAAATGCCGACCATGGAAGGGATTCATATGCTGCACTTTTAGCTAAAAGAGCATTCAGCTTACCATTAGTGGTTATTTGCAACAGTGCCCAAATTTTTATCTGTGATTTAGGTTAATTATAGGAAGAGAAAGATCATTTTCAATTTTATTTAGTTTTTTAAGTAATGGCAAAATAATATCTAAAGAGCTGTTATTACTACGTTTTCTGTAATTAGCATACAGGGGTGCCGTTAAATCTAATTTTTTTACATTAAATTTTCCTTTTAAAAAACCAATAGCGTATTCAGGAATGATGCTCCAGCAATTCAGTGTATTTAAAAAATTGATATGCTGCATAATATTGGTACAGATAATTTTGTGCTGTGGATGGATTTTTTTACTCTTTAAAAATAACTGAGCTTTTTCTGACAACACAGGAGCTTCATAAGCAGAAAAAGCAATGAACTGACTCTTTTCTAAATTTTCAATTTTTATGGAATCATCTAAATCTTTATAATTCTCTCTATAAAACAAGTATAAAGGCTCATTCTTTATTAAGATGTTCTCATATTCAGAATCTTCCAGCTTATAGCGAGTAAAGCTTAAATCGAGCTTTGAATTTTTTAATGCTTGGATTTGATCTCCACAGCTCATGCTTTTGAATTCTGCTTGGTAGCCATTATTACGCAACATCACAACGATATGCGGTGCAATCATAATTTCAGCTAAAGGATTAAAACCGATTTTTGTCTGTTTATTGCTAGATAATATAATCTGCTTGGCCGCACCAATCGCACGCTCTGCACTTTCTATTGCTTTATAAGCATGCTCTAAAAAGCCTGAACCAGCCTTCGTTAAGTGAACGCTCCGCTTATCACGCTCAAATAAAATCACCCCTATCTCATCCTCCAAATCACGGATTTGCTTACTCAGGGAGGGTTGTACGATGCAAAGTTTTTCTGCAGCCTTAGTGAAATTTAATTCTTCGGCTACGGCAATAAAATATCTTAAATGTCTTAATTCCATTTGTCCTACTCCGCTGAGGTGTTTATCCATAACTTTTAACTATTTCATTACGCTTTAAAACTATATTAAAAATATGTAATGAGCGCTACATACATGATTATTAATTGTTCACGCGTAAATTGCAATCAAATTGGACGAAAGGCGTATGAAAGGAATCTCAACACTCAGTTATCTGGTTATAGAAGCAAGTGACTTGCCCGCTTGGCAGACATTTGCTAACCGATTAGGGTTTCAGACAATTCAAATTAGTGAAGATGAAATGCATCTTCGAATGGATCAGCAAGTATATCGGATCATTATTTCTAAAGGTCCTTTAGATGATCTGAAAAGTATTGGATGGCAATTTCCAAATGAAGATGAGTTGTATAAACATATTCAAAATTTAGCACTACAGGGTATTGTTGCTGAACATGCTAGTGCTGAGGAAGCCGTACAGCGCAATGTAAATGCTTTATACCGTGTCATCGATTTGAATGGTATTCAGCATGAATTTGTCACAGGTATGCAACTTACCTCGCAACCATTTGCCAGTCAGCAGTTGAAATCTAGATACCTAACAGATCAAGGTTTGGGTCATGTGTTGATTTCGACACAAAATAAACAGGCTTCAATCGATTTTTACCAAAATTTAGGCTTAACGATTACAGACACCATTACTGAAGAAATTGCGCCAGGTATTGTTATTGATGCAACATTTATGCATGTAAATCAGCGCCATCATTCTTTCGCTTTTGCACCCATGCCTCCTGAAGCAAAACGGTTGCATCATTTAATGGTCGAAGTTGAATCCGTGGATGATGTTGGCTTAGCTTATGATCGATGTCAGGAGGCACAAGACCCAATGGTTATGACCTTGGGTAAGCATCCGAATGATGAAATGTTCTCTTTCTACGTACTGTCTCCAAGTGGAATTGCAGTTGAAGTAGGGTACGGAGGGAAAATTATTGATTTTGAAAACTGGCAAACTGAGAGCTTTTCAAAATTAAGTTCTTGGGGGCATAAGCAACATCGAGCATAATAAACCCTATAAGCTGCTTTAGAATTTAGATTATATATGCCAAATGATAGTGCTCAAGTTGACTCCCAAAAGAAAAGACTGCGGAATCCGACCAACCCGAAAAAGATTTTAGAAACAACTTTGGAGCTGATGTCTACTCATGGATATTCCGGCACCAGTATTTCAATGATCTGTGAATTGAGCGGTTATCCTGTAACTTCAATTTATTGGCATTTCGGCAATAAGGAACAGTTGCTGTTGGCAGCGCTGGAATATGGTGCAATTGAAAACCTGAATAGCACGCTGAAATTCAGGTCAAAAACAATGGCTAGCATAGAACAGCACATCGCCCTGATTGATGCGGAATTTTTAAAAAATCCGCCGAAAGTCTTGCGCATGATGTTTCTGATTGGTTTAGAAAGCGATGGTAGCAATCAAAATGTTCAGCGTGCGGTACAACGTATTCGAGAACATGCACGGCAGATTCTGATGCAGCATATACAAGGTTTAGCAGCTCTACAAGGCGCTCTTTTATCAACTGAGATGATTAATGCAATTGCCGATATGGCGATGGCCATTGGTGATGGATTTATTCTGGCGAATCAATTGGAACCAGGCAAAGTCAATATTGATCTAGGCTGTGAAATGCAGGTCAAAATCATTAAACAGTTGATAACGGAGTACAAAAAATGATTTCCATTTCTTGTGAGTATTTTAATGAAACAAAGCAAACTCAATTCCAATTTTGTTCAGGTTGACGATGTACAAATACATTATTCAACATTTGGCACTGGCCCTTATCTGGTTTGGCTGCATGGTGGCGGTCCCGGAGCAAATGGTTTAAGCAACTATTCTAAAAACTTTCCATATTTTGAAAATTTTACCAATATCATTTTTGATTTACCGCGTTATGGACTATCAGACAAGCCAGTTATTAATGGTTCATTTTTTCAAGCGCTAGGTGAATACATTTACAAAGCACTTAAACAACTCAATATTCATAAAGCATCTTTTATCGGCAATTCTTTAGGTGGTGCCACTGCGATTAAAATCGCTGAGCAGGATCAATCTCTTGTAGATAAGCTGATTTTAATGGCGCCTGGTGGCTTAATGGAAAAGGGTGGTGCTTTATCACCAGCATTACTGCTTATGCTGAAAGCATTAGGTGGGGATCCTTCAAAAGAAAATGTATACGGTTTTTTAAAGCAGATTGCATATGATCAGTCATTACTGACTGAACAACTGCTGCAGGAACGTTATTTAGAAGCGCAAAATCCTGAAGTGATTGCAACTGCACAGCAAAGCAATTTCTTACCTGAAAACTTATTACCAGTTTTAGAGCATATTAAAGCACCGGTATTGCTGGTTTGGGGTAAAGAGGATGCTGTACTTCCAGTTCAAGGTGGATATAGCGCTGTGGAACGTTTGGAGAACTGTGAACTGCGTGTCATCAGTAAATGTGGTCACTGGGTACAGTTTGAATACCCAGAATGGTTTAACCATGCTGTCATGCAATTTTTAAAAGATGAAAAATAAGGATTCAAGGATGAATACAATGCAATTTGATGCTGATGTTGCGATTATTGGCTATGGACCTTCAGGTGTGGCAGCTGCCAATATTCTAGGTAAGCATGGCATAAAAACTATTATTTTTGAAAAAGATAAAGACCTATATTCACGCGCACGTGCTGTTACTGTTAGCGACTGGACTATGCGTTGCTTTCAAGCAATTGGCTTGGATGATGCAGTTGCAAAGGATATGGATGAAACCGCTGGCCTTCGCTGGATTAAATATGATGGTACAGAAATTTTACGCATGGGATTCCCGCCAAGTATTCTAGGCAAACATCCAACTTCGTACGCGATTTACCAGCCGAAAATGGAAGAAACATTGCGCAAAGGCGTAGAACGATACAAGGATCATTGTCAAATTTATTTTGGATCAACAGTAAATACTGTTTCTCAAAATGCGGAATGCGTTGAGCTGAATATTATAGATGAAAATCAAGAGCAACGAATAGTTCGTGTAAAGTATGCTTTGGGCTGTGATGGTGGATCGAGTAAAACACGTGAAAGCCTAAATATTCAGCTTGTAGGGGATACAGTAGATACCAAATGGGTAGTGATTGATGCAAGGGTTAAGCGTTGGTGGAAAAATCGTAATTTACTAACCTTCTGGTCTGATCAAAAGCGTCCAGTTGTTGATATTGCTTTATCTTTGAGCAACCATCGTTGGGAAATCCCATTAGAAAGTCATGAAACAGAACAAGACTTTCAAACTAATGAACAGATCTGGCCGTTATTGAACTCAATGGGTGTGACGGATAAAGAAGTAGAGTTATATCAGCATGCTTTTTACCGCCATCATGTGCGACGTGCAGAAAAATGGCGTGATGGCCGAGTATTTCTATTAGGCGATGCTGCACATATGATGCCGCCTTGGGCTGGCGCAGGTATGCAGTCCGGTATCCGTGATGCATTTAATCTGTGCTGGAAATTGGTCGAAGTTTTAAATGAACGCATGCCTGAGTCTGTATTAGACAGCTATGAAATTGAAAGAGCACCAAATGTAGAGTTCTATACACAGGTTGCAGTTCAATTGGGACGAATTATTAAACAACAAGTGACAGAAGAAGAAATGGCTGTGATTGGCCCACAATTAAGTGCAGAGCCGCCAGTTTTGAAGTTACCTGAAATTGAAGCAGGCTGGGTACAAAATGTATCAAGCAGTGCAGTAGGGAAAATACTACCGCAGCCAAAAGTCACGGATTCACGTGGGAAGCTGGGTTATTTAGACGATATTACGGATGATAGTATTTTCGTGCTTGGCAACCGTATAGATCCGAAATTAGTCATGAGCGCTGAACAAATTTCACAGTGGGATCAGCTGAATGTAAAATATTTTACTTTACTGAGTGCTGAAGATGATGGTAAAGGCTATGATGATATCATTGATATTAATAACACATTAATTGATTGGCTAAATCAGCATAAGGCGAAGACAGTAGTGGTCCGTCCAGATAAATTTATTGTGGCTGATGATATTAATTTAAATCGACCTTCATTTACATTTTAAATAAAAATTTATCAATATAAAAATACCGCAAGTTAACTTGCGGTATTTTCTTGATGAAATATTATTAATTAAAAATATTTAAAATGGAAGTGCTGTCTTGATCCAGAGTGAGTTTCCTTCACTTTTATTTTCTGCAATTAAATCTTTTTCCCATTTAATAGTAGTAAACCATTTTTTTCCTTGATATTTAAATGATGGACCAATTGCAAAACCACTGGTTTTACTATTTTTAATTTCCTCATTATTTATTTTATCATTATTGATTTGAGTTGAATAATAGCCACCAATGCCAAAAGTCATATTTTTATAGTTTTTGCCGATAGAATAATCTAAATGGAATTGGTCCCCATTTGAATAGTTGGTATCTTTATTTTTACCGTTAAACAGATATCCTAGCTTCACATCCGCGCTTAAAGCATTTTCTTTAAGATAGGATATTGTGTACATCGGTTCAATAGTTGTTCTATTTAAGCCAAGATTTGCTAAATCATTTTTGTTATATTCGCCAGTAGGAAGAAATATATCGAATCCAATTGCACTATGTAAATTAGGAGAGTGATGAAAACCCAATGCACTTCCGATCGTTATATCTCCAAGACCTTGTTGCTTTTGGCTCATATCCAACGATTGGACTTTTAGGTCTACAAGAGGAATAAGCGTTTCAAAAACGAGATTACCACCAAAAAATTGTTTATCCGTGACCCAAACTAATCGAGAAACTATAGCTGTAGATTTAACTTCAAAGTTTGGGACATTAAGGTTGTTTCCTTTATAATCATTTAATCTGTCAGCATTATAGTGATTTGTATAAATCATTCCATGAATCCCTGGTGGAGGTACTACACCTGACATAAAGTTTTCAGCACCATTCGCATAATTTGAATTGCCATTTTCAACTGCAAATGCACTTGTACTCAAAGCACATAGAATCCCGAAAAAAATCTTATTCTTAATCATAAATTTTCCTTTTTGATGATTAGTGTTTATAGATTTAAACATTATGAATTTATTATATATCTATAATATATTGAAGTATTATTTCTATGTATTGCTATATGTTATAAATACATAGCTTTTACCTATAAAGAAATTATATTTTTTATTTTTTTTGAGTGTGTTTTAGGTGATTTTATTATTAAAAATTTAACTTGAATATTAATAAAGGATGTTTGTTTTTTAAATATTTATTGTGTTTTATAATAATTTAATTTTTTATGTAGTAGGGTCCAAATTAATAGTGTGTAGTATTATTAATTTGGAATTCCCCTCCATTTTTATATTGCTAATTATGCATTGAGCGAACTTTCAAGAATTGAACTTTTTTGTACTTTAGTTCTTACATAATAAAAACAGCAAACTTGGATGAATACCAGAAGACATGCAGCATAACCTATGGCTTCGAAACCGATATATTTAACCAAACTGCCACTTAAAATTGGTGCAATAGCTGATCCGAACATTAGCATTGCTGGCGTAGCAGCTACAGCTCTACTACTGGTATCTAATTTAGAAAGCAATCCAAATGCAAAAATATGTGTGAAGAGAATAGTGAAAGCCATAAGCCCACCGGTAATACAGTAAATCAATGGGTTGGTTGTTTGTGTAATGGTCAATGCAAATATAGCTTGGAATACAGGACCTAAGCAGATAACTGTAGTGGCATTAAATTTGTTTTGCAGGAATGCTGCGAGTGGAGCTGGAAAAATACAAACAGATACATATATCATTAAAGCAATTGAAATTATTTCCCTACTGAACCCTCTAAACTCACCAATTTGATCAAAAAAACTGATTGTCATGGCTTGAGTCATTGAAAGGAGTGAAATTCCTAAAATACAAAACCATATATGTTTTCTTAATTTCGGAATGGCATGTTTAATGCTTAATGAGTGATTATGATTTAAATGGGGGAAAAATAAAAAGCATGTTAATGATGCAATAAACATAATAATGCTGATAACAATAAATAGATTATTACCACCAAAGGTTTTGGTCACGAATATAGAAGAGCCCATAAAAATGATGCCAAAAATGCCTAAAGCTGTACCTAATAATGAAAAAAGCTTATGAGGATTCTTTGATTGCCCGACCATGCCATGAGTTAAACTAAGGCCAGCACCTACTGCGAAACCGCCAAACAAATGCAAAAGAGCTAAAACTATATAGTCTACTTTTATAGAAATTAAGAAAAAGCAAAGGCTTGCTATAAAAAAACTTGAACAAACAATAATTTTCTTTGGTATACGGTTAAATAATGGCGCTAAAATTACACTGGATATTGTTGCACCGAATAGAAATAATGTGACTAAGCCACCTGCTTGTTGGGAGTCAAACTTGTATGTGCTAATGAGTACTCCAATCCAGATTGGTAACGCAATAATATCTACCATCCCAGCACAATGTGCACTCATTAATGCAAGTATTCCTGTTTTACTATTTAAATTTTTCATATAATTCAATCCATTTGAATATTTTTATGTTATTTGATAAGCAATTTTTGCAATTGCTCAAGTTTTAAGATGTATGAGATGTTAGTCTTCAAGACTATTGATGAGAGGTGCTGCAGTCTGGTTTTGGAGCTCATCAAAATGAAGGCCCTCAACGATCTCAACAACCTTTAGTCCTTCAGTTGTGACATTAATGACACATAGATCTGTATAAATTCGATCTACACATTGCTTGCCGGTCACGGGATAACTCAATTCTTTTACGATTTTAGGTTTCCCGTTTTTTGTGACATGTTCTGTGGTAATAAACACTTTCTTTGCACCGACAGCTAAGTCCATGGCACCACCAACGGCAGGGATTGCATCTGATGCGCCTGTATGCCAATTAGCGAGGTCACCATTTTCTGCAATTTGAAAAGCCCCTAATACACAAATATCCAAATGTCCGCCACGCATCATTGCGAATGAATCCCCGTGATGAAAAAAACTTCCACCTGTAAGCATGGTGACGTATTCTTTACCTGCATTAATTAAGTCAGCATCTTGTTGTTCTGGCTCAGGCGGTGGACCAAATGCCAACAGCCCATTCTCAGAATGTAGAAAAATTTCTTTATCCTTGGGTAGATAATTTGAAATCTTAGTTGGTAAACCAATGCCTAAGTTTACATAGGCACCATCAGGAATATCCTGTGCAACACGTGCTGCAATTTGAGCACGAGAAAGTTTGCTATAGCTCATTGTTAACCTGCCTTGCTAAGTTCTACAGGACTTAGCCGTACAACATGTTGTACAAATATACCTGGTGTGATGATGTGTTCTGGGTCTAAAGCACCCAATTCAACAATTTCATTCACTTGTGCAATGGTAACTTCGGCTGCCATTGCCATAATGGGACCAAAATTACGCGCAGATTTGTTGTAAATTAAATTACCCCAACGGTCACCTTTATGCGCTTTGATTAAAGCAAAATCTGCTTTAATTGGATGCTCTAAAACATAGTCTTTCCCATCAATTGCACGGGTTTCTTTGCCTTCAGCTAGCAATGTTCCAAATCCCGTTGGGGTGAAAATAGCACCAAGACCCATACCTGCAGCTTGAATTCGGCAGGCTAAATTTCCTTGTGGAACCAATTCAAGTTCCACTTTCCCTGCACGATACAACTCATCAAATACATAAGAATCAGCTTGGCGGGGAAAGGAGCAGACCATTTTTTTGACATGACCTGCTTTAAGCAATTTGGCAAGTCCATAATCACCATTGCCGGCATTATTGCAAACAATCGTGAGGTCTTTTGCACCGATTTCGATGAGAACATCAATTAACTCTGCAGGTTGTCCAGCAGTACCGAATCCACCAATTAAAATGGTCGAACCATCTTTGATGTTTTGCATTAAATCCACAATTGATGTTGTGATTTTATTCATTGATGTAAATTCCGTTTTCTAAGTTTTTTCTCTGTTGATTTATCTTCAGTGCAAAACTCAACATGATGACAGATCCAATAAACATTAAAGTACTGCCGTAAAGCATGCCTGTTGCAAATGATTGAGTTAGATCTTTTAAGAAGCCGATTAAGAATGAGCTAACAATGGTTGCTGAATTACCAACAGCATTAATAAATGCAATCCCTAGGAATTTGGCACTGTTATCAAGGCTTTCATCAGCAAAAGCCCAAAAAATACCCATGGTACTGAAACCTGCCATACAAGCTAGACATAGGCCAATCAGTTGTAGGCTTCCTATCTGAAGATATGCTGCCATGAGCCACCCTATACCGCCTAATAGCATTGGAATAAAGGTGTGCCAATAGCGTTCTTGTTTTTTATCGGAATGACTGCATAGAAAAAATAGGGCAAAAATAGTGACAAGATGAGGAATTGCAACAACAATACCAGTCATTACAGTACTAGCATTAGGTAAAGCTGTTGAAACAATTTGAGGGACCCAGATATTGACCATGCCACATGTGGTTACGATACAAAAATAGACTAATGCACAGCGGATAACGGAAGAGTTAATAAAAGAGAACGAGCTACTTTTTACCGTGGATTTAGATTTTTCATTTGTCTGCTCTTTTTCCAGCGCATTTATGAGAATATTTTTTTCATCCTCATTCAGCCATTTTGCTTCTTTAGGGGTATTAGGAAGTTTAGCAAAAACAATAAAACCTAAGAGTATGCATGGTAAGCCTTCCAATAAAAATACCCATTGCCATCCTGATAAACCCTGAAAGTCGTGCATATTTAAGATATAGCCAGTAACGACAGAACCAAACATCGCAGTAAATGGCATAGCTAACATAAAGATTGCATTTGCTCTAGAACGATGGCTAGAGGGGAACCACTGGGTTAAATACAGTAGCATGCCAGGCATAAAACCTGCTTCAGCAATACCCACAATCGCTCGAATGATGTATAGCGATTTTTCATCTGTAGCAAAGGCAGTACAACTTGATGCAACCCCCCAAACAATGATGATGAATCCAATCCAAATTCGAGTACCTAGTTTTCGCAACATCAGGTTGCTTGGCATACCAAAACAAATATAAAAGACATAAAAAATAGTATTAGCTAGACCAAAGCTTAATGCAGTTAGACCTAAGTCCGCACTAAGTTGTTTGCCAACGAAACCGATATTAATTCTGTCGAGAAAAGAAAAAATAAATAA
>NZ_SJNU01000017.1:0-38245 GCF_004331055.1 Acinetobacter sp. ANC 4779 | reverse complement strand
AAAATGCTACTCAATTTCGGCTGTGCCGTCCCCGAAGCACTATTTTGCCTAGATGATGTTGCGTTAAGAAGCCAGTGGTTACCGACTTTGGAAGCAAGAATCTGTGTAGATCGAGAAGCCCAAGAGGATCATCATGCCGGAAGTCCGGTGAGTGCCTTGAGCGAAGCAGATATAACCGATGCCAACACCGTTGCTTATCTTTGCGGTCCGCAGCCGATGATTAATGCTGCAACTACCCGTTTATTAGCGTTAGGGGTTAAAGCGGAGAATATTTTCTCTGAGCAGTTTGTTGCCAGTAATTAAATACTTAAATTTTAGGAAAAGAAAAATGGAAGTGACTAAAAAAATCCCTTTATCCCTTGAGCAGATTCAATGGTATGAAAAGGCTTGCTCAAAATTGAATCCTCAACGGTTACAAAAATTATTGTTTGATTTAACGAATATCCATAGCCCCACCGGTGCGACTGGTGAAGCAAGCAAGTTTATGGCTGAGTATTTAAAAGAAATCGGTATGAAATCTCATTATTACCCTATGAACGATATGACTGGAAATGTCATGGCTGAATATCGAGGCTCGGGTGATGGTGCGACAGTTTTGTTATATGCGCCTATAGATACGCATCTTGATCGTACGCCAGGTGAAGAAGTTTTGACTGGAAATGGCCAAGAGGTTGATTTGCAACCTTTTGCTCAGCAAGTAGATGATTGGGTTTTTGGTCTGGGGGCTTCAAATCCTAAAGCTATGGTAGCAACTCTAACAGAGGTTGCCAATGCTTTAATTGAAGCTGAAGTGCCACTTAAGGGTGATCTGATTGTAGGTATGGCAGATGGTGGAATGCCAGTTGACATTAGTTCGAGAAATGCGGGTATGTCAAATGGCGTGATTCACATGCTTAATCGTGGCATGTACCCAGATTACGCCATCATTATGAAGCCTTGGAACTGGGTTTATCATGAAGAACCTGGAATGGCATGGTTCAAATTAAAGGTAAAAGGCACTCTTGGCTATGCCGGTGTGCCACACGATGCTCCTGGTTTTAGAAGTTCAGTTATTCCAGCGGCTACGGTCATCAATGAATTACAAGCATGGATTGTTGAATATACCGAGCGGAATACCAGTGGTGTGATTAAGCCACATGGTTGGATTGCAGGTGTTCGTGGTGGTGATATTGAGCGCCCTGCATTTCCGAGTGCAGTGACTGAAATATTCTTTGATGTACGTGTAAATCCTCGAGTTAGTCCAGCTGATGTTAAAGCTCAATTCGCCAACTTCATTGATGATCTTATAAAGCGGTTCCCTGATCTGGATATAGATTGGGAACAATATGGTTCTGTTCCGGGTGGTACAACTGATCCGGAAAACTGGATTATTCAGTCTTGTAAACGTGGCTGGGAATATGTGGAACAAAAACCACATGGTACGCCAGATTATTTGGCCGGTCAGACGGATGGTGCTGCATTAAGACGCTATGGTGTGCCGACAGCGAGAATAGGTTGGCCGTGGCCGGCGACAGGTGCGCCATTACCTGTTGCAGAGGGGCTAGGGGGCATGGGGGCGACTTATATACCGGATTTAATGCCTTGTGCAGAAAAAATCCTGTATGCCTTAATCGATACGTTGACGCGTAATCGTACTGAAATTGAATTGTAATTTAAATAAAAATTTTATTTTAAAAATCGTAGGTTATTTAAATTTTAAGAGCGCTACCTGATGTCTAAATATTTGATTTAGATCAGGTTGGGTTGTTTTCTTATGGTCTAGATTGGAATTAATGGATGAATTATTCAACGGATATACATTATTTAGAAATGTACGAGCTATCGCAACTGATCCGTAGCCGTAAATTATCTCCTGTAGAGATCACCAAAGCCCAGTTAGCGCGTATCGAGGCTTTGGATAGTCAATTAAATAGTTATGCACGTGTGACAGCGGATATTGCTTTAGAACAGGCGCAACAGGCAGAAGACGAATTGGCAAAAGGAATTTGCCGTAGTCCATTACATGGCATTCCGATTGCATTTAAAGATTTGATTGATACAGCAGGTGTGGTCACCGCTGTGGGCATGCCATTGCATGCTCATCGCATACCTGAACAGGATGCAACCGTCGTTACCCGATTACGTGAAGCTGGAACCATCATGCTCGGTAAATTGCAGATGACCGAAGGGGCTTTTGCAATTCATCATCCAGATATTGTCGAGCCAAATAATCCGTGGGGAGCTGACCACTGGGCGGGTGCATCATCGAGTGGCGCAGGTATCGCGACAGCAGCAGGTTTATGTTATGGCGCTTTGGGCAGTGATACAGGTGGTTCGATTCGTTTTCCATGTGCAGCCAATGGTTTAACTGGTTTAAAGCCAACGTGGGGACGAGTCAGTCGTTACGGTGTGATGGAAATGGCGGCAAGTCTGGATCATGTTGGACCTATCACCCGTAGTGCAAGGGATACGCTATTTTTATTATCGACGATATCGGGTCATGATCCTTTAGATTCAACTTCTCTCTCTAGCGTTTGTTTGGAAATTCCGAGTATTGAGCCGAGCTTTAAGGGGCTGACAGTTGGTGTTGATCTTGAATGGATCAATAAGGATGTTGATCCAGTGATCCAAAAAGCGTTGGAAGAAATTATTCGGATTATTTTTGCTGGTGGGGGGCAAGTCAAAAAGATCAAAATGCCGGATACCTACCATGTGAGTAACAATTGGGAATCACATTGTGGTGTTCAAACCGCAGTCGCTCACGGGGAAACCTATCCTAGATATGCTACACAATATGGGCCTGCTTTAAGCCGCTTAATTGATGGCGGACGGCAGCTCAGTGGAATGGATTACCAGCGCATCTTATTAGAAGCACAACGCTTTAATGGTGCAATGGATGCTTTGCTACAAGAGGTCGATATTATTTTGGCACCTGTACAACCTTATGCTGCACCTACGCATGATCAGCTGGCCAATCTGGCACAAGATCCAGAAGCAAATCGTCATTTAATTCAATTTACCGCGCCATTTAATGTTAGCGGTCATCCATGTATGAGTTTTCCGATTGGTTTAACCGAGAACTACATGCCGATTGGTGGTCAATTTATCGGGAAAAAAGGTGGTGAAGGCACATTATGCCGAGCAACGATGGCTGTGCAGGAGATGAGTGATTGGCATAAGCTGCGTCCTAATCTAAATATGGAATAAAGCATTTTCAAGCACTGCTTTGGGATTGGTTAAGCGATAGATTTGATTGAAGTAAATTATATATAGACAACGAGGAAATATAGTTGAATCGGTGCTTGTGAATAGTATTTTACTTAGTTTTATGACGCTTAGCTTTGAATTTATAGGAAGTTTTAATTAAAAAGAATGGAATTATGAAAAAGCGAATCAAGATGATTTTCCCGGTACCGATGAGCGAATCAACCCGAGCTTTAGTCGAGTCGCAACTACCAAAAACACTATTGCGCGATGATATTGAGGTGAGCTTTGTTGGAGCAGGTCAAGTGCTCACGTTGGCTGATAGTTACTATGATATGGCAATTATGGAACATGCTGTGATTGCAGCGGGCATTAAAGCTGAAGAAGAAGGCTACGATGCTATTTGTATTAATACAATGAGTGACTCGGGATTGACTGCACTGCGTTCACGGTTATCCATTCCAGTTCTTTCTCCAGCGATTGCCAGTTTTCATACAGCCTGCTTACTGGGTCATAAATTTAGCATCATAACAATGTGGCCACAGTGGTATCCGCTCTATCACAAAACGTTAAAAGAATATGGTCTTGAAGCTCGATTGGCTTCAATGCGATCTATTGATGTCAGACCTGATACTCAAGCCTTACTTGAGGGCAAAGAAGATATTGTATTTGCCCAGTTATTAGAAGCTGGAAAACGAGCTATTGAAGAAGACGGGGCAGATGTGTTGATACTCGGATCGACAACAATGCACCAAGCCCATGCTTATCTCGCTGAGCATCTCTCAGTTCCAGTACTGAATCCAGGTGTTGTTGCATATAAGCAATGCGAGCTATTACTTGACCTTGGATTGAGTCATAGCAAAGTTGCTTATCCAAATCCTGAAAAAATTAAGGATAGTGCCTTCATTTATTGAAGGCTAAAAAAGGACAATATAAATGAAATTATTTGAAGCTATTACACATTCATTATTGACAGATATCACGATTACAGAAGCAGTAAATGCATTGTGCAAGGGTGAAATGACAAGTGTTGAACTCGTAAAAGCTTGTCTAGAGCGTGCAGAGCAGGGTAAAGAACTTAATATTTTTATCACACTAGATGGTGAAAGAGCATTAAAAGCTGCTCAAGAAGCTGATGATCAGCGTCTAAGCGGACAAGCAATGAAACCACTGAGTGGCATCCCAATTGTTATCAAAGACAATATTCATACGGCTGGATTACGCTCTACAGCAGGTACACCTGCATTTTCAGACTATATTCCAAACGAAGATGCTCCAACAGTTGCCAAGCTGCGTGATGCAGGTGCCATTATTATTGGTAAGACGAATATGCATGAATTGGCATTTGGGGCGACGGGATATAATCAGGCATACAATACCGGTACAGGTATGGGGGTACGTAACCCATATGATAGCTCACGTATTGCTGGTGGCTCATCTTCTGGAAGTGCAGCAGCATTAGGCGCCCGCATGGCACTAGCAGCCTTAGGTACCGATACTGGTGGATCTATGCGTATTCCACCTGCGCTTAATGGTTGCGCATCATTACGTCCTAGTGCGGGTCGTTATTCCAATAAGGGTGTAATTCCCATTGCTGAAAGTCGAGATACTGTCGGGCCAATGGCCTTATCTATGTCTGATTTAACCTTACTCGATAGTATTGTTACTGATGAGTTTGAATTGCCGACAATTGCCACAGATGAGTTGCGATTAGGCTTGCCAACCGAGTTTTGGCGTAACCTTGATAGTGATACTGAAGATTTAGCACAGAAGACTATTGATAAGCTTAAATCTCATGGTGTGACGTTTATTACAATAGAAGATGCGGGACTTCAAGCATTAAATGAACCTGTTGGTTTTACTGTTGTTATTCATGAAGCTTATGATTGTATGGTCAAATATTTAAGTGAATATAATCATAATATCAGCATTGAAGATCTTGCCAAAAAAATCTGTAGTCCAGATGTGCGAGCTATTTATGATGAATGGGTACTACCAAGAAAAATGCCAACAGTTGATGGTTTGGTCGATGTAGAACCATTATATAACGCTGCTCAAAATGGTGGGCGTGAACTATTGAGAAAGCGTTATCAGGAATTATTCATACAACACAACCTCGATGCTTTGATTTTTCCAACCACTGCAATGGTGGCTCCATTAGCCAATGATGATATCTATCAACCTGCAAATTTTGAACGATTAATCCAAAACACTGAACCATCCGCAAGTGCAGGTATTCCAAGCATTCAAATACCTGTTGGATTAGGGAATTCAACAGGGTTACCTGTGGGTATGGAACTTGATGGTCCAAAGGGCAGTGATCGTCGCTTACTGGCTATAGGTCAGATCTTAGAAAGCATTATTGGTCGAGTTCCAAGAGCATAAGCAGGATTACCTAAAATTCAATTTCATTAGAGAAGTGAAGAATAATGAATAAAAATGAATCGATGAATATAGATCATCAATGGAAAGACAAAGTAGTGTTAGTGACTGGTGGTGCTAGTGGTATGGGGCGCGATTTAAGCCTGGCCCTAGCGCGAGCAGGGGCTAGAATTGTAATTGGTAACCGCAATCCTGCATTAGGACAAGCGGTTATTGATGAAATTACAAATACTGGTGGACAAGCTGTATTTCAAGTGACAGATATATCTAAAGCAGAAGATTGTGAAACCTTAGTCCAATTCGCTCTCAATACCTATGGTCGCTTGGATGCAGCTTTTAATAACTCTGGTATTCAACGTGAATTCGGTTGTATGCATGAAACATCCATTGAGGATATATCAGACACGATAGATGTAAATCTAAAAGGTGTCCTTTACTTGATGAAATATGAAACGGCAGCAATGCTTAAAAATGGTGGAGGATCCATCGTGAATAATGCCTCCATTTTTGGGTTAAAAGGCATGCCGAATACACCGGAGTACATTGCTTCTAAACATGGGATTGTGGGTGCAACACGTGCAGTTGCTTTGGATTATGCCAAACAAAATATTCGAGTAAATGCCATTTGCCCAGGTCCGATTAAGACCCCTGGTTATGATCGGGTAACTGGGGGCGATGACCATATGTACGATGATGGAGTACCTATGCATCGCATTGGTCAACTGTATGAAGTGACATCGGCGGTGATCTGGTTGTTGTCCGGTCAGGCCTCTTATGTCACTGGAACGATACTTTCTATCGATGGTGGAATGTCAGCAGAATAATCATTTTAAATATTAATAAGGACATAAGAATGATACAAGCATTAAGTTACATTGTGGTAGAAACGCCTCATTTAGATGCATGGGCGACGCAAGCTCGAGATCATATCGGGATGCAGGTCGAAACTGTTGAGTTAAATCAGTGCCTTCGTTTACGCGTAGATAAAAAAATCCAGCGCTTTCTCATCATGAAAACAGCAGCAGTTGCTAGCATGAGTATGGGCTTTGAAGTTACCAATGCAGCTGAGCTTCTAAATATCACGCAAAAGTTGAAAGACGAAGGTTATGTGGTCACCGAAGGCACAGCTCAAGAGCGATTACTTCGCGGTGTAGACGACATGGTGTTTTTTTATGACCCAGATGGTGTGCGCATAGAGGTTTCCTATGGTCTAGCAGATGCGGATACTCCATTTGTACCGGGTCGTCCGATTGGTGGATTTCGCACAGGAGATATGGGGTTAGGACATGTTGCATTGATTACAAAACATTTCGAACAATTAAGTCATCTCTATCGCAATATCTTCAGTTTTAATCTCAGTGATCACACCAATGCGCCGTTCCGTGTTGAGTTTCTGCACTGTAACCCCCGACATCATACGATTGGCATCGCCCATACTGGTGGCCCAGCGAAGATTTATCATTTAATGCTTGAGTACAATGATTTTGATGATGTTGGACGAGCTTATGATATGGCGTTGACAAATCCTGAGAGTATTGGTGTAACTCTAGGTCGACATATTAATGATCATGCTACTTCATTCTATTTAAAAAACCCAGATGACTGGATGATTGAATTAGGGTGGGCCACACGGACAGTCGGGCCCGATTGGGAGCCAACCGAACTTGAAGGTATGAGCCTTTGGGGACACGACAGAACTTGGTTACCAGACGATAAACGTGAAGAAGCACGACAAATATTGAAACGATTGGCACAAAAAGGTTTACGTGCCCCTGTCGTGACAACAGCCCAAAATTTAAATAACTAAGGAAGGTTTAAAGCAGATGTCTAGTTTAAATACTCAGCTACAACAATCACCTGAAATTGCGAACAGTATTCAAGTAGATGATTGCATCATTAACTACCACGATCAAGGTAAAGGAGATGTAATTCTATTAATTCATGGCTCAGGACCGGGGGTAACAAGTTGGGCCAATTGGCGTGGCATTATTCCAGAGTTGTCTAAGCACGCACGGGTTATTGCACTTGATATGCTTGGTTTTGGTTATAGCCAATGTCCTAAAAATAAAAAATTAGACAGAGCTGCTTGGGTTGATTCACTGGTTGGCCTAATAAATGCATTAAATATCGAACGTGTTTCGATTGTAGGTAATTCTTTTGGGGGAGCTATAGCTTTGGCATTTGCCAAAACACATCCTGAGAAAGTGAATAAACTCGTATTAATGGGGGCAGCGGGATTATCTTTCGAGTTGACAGCAGGTTTAGACAAAGTGTGGGGTTACCAACCTTCTGTGGAAGCAATGCGTGGTTTGATGGAGGTATTTGCTTATGATCAAAGTATTATTAATGATGACTTAGTCAGAATGCGTTATGAAGCGAGCATCAGAGATGATGTCCAAACGCGGTTTGAAGTGCTCTTTCCGGAACCGCGTCAAGCCGGTATTGAAATGTTGGCACTAAACGAAGATGAAATCCGCTCACTTCCACACCAGACTTTGATTATCCACGGTCGTGATGATTTGGTTATTCCACTTGAAGTTTCTGAACGTCTGGTACGCTTAATTCGAAAATCGCAGTTACATGTATTTGGTGAATGTGGTCATTGGGTACAGATCGAGAAGGCCAAAGAGTTCACTCAATTATTGGCGGATTTTATACTCACGGACAAATAAAATCGTATACATAAAAAATTTCTACAATGAAAATGAATAGGATGAAGATGATGAATCGAGACACGATTAAAGGCCGCTGGACTGTACAATCTTGGGAACAACTCTATGACGATGGGCGTGTTGTTTTACCAATGGGTACTGAGTTAGACGGTTTTATTGAATATAGCGACTATGGCATGTCCTGTGTAATTAGCCAAAAAGACCGCAAAGTATTTACTACCGGTGGTCAATGGTCAGCTGCTGATACAGAAAAAGCAGGAGCATATAATAGCTATCTTACTTATGCTGGGGGATTTGACGTGGAAGGGAATACTATTACCCATCAGGTAAAATATAGCATTTTCCCCAATTGGATTGGTGGTACTCAACATCGTTTTGCTGAATTACAAGGCGATGTGCTCACCCTTATGACAGCTAAACTTGAAGAAGGAACTTCTGAAGCACGTGTCGCTAAACTCAGCTTTAAACGTCAGGTTTGAAAAATATTAAATTTGGTCGTTTTGATCATTGTGTGGCAATTCTTTTTTTTACAATGGATTACTAATGTAGTTTTTACAAAAAAAATTAAAACTTGATCAATGTCTATTTAAGAATTAAGGAGTAATTCTTAAATAGACATTCAAAACGTGTTCAGGATGAACACACAAAAGTAATGTAAATGTGCAAGGAGTAATAATATTGCAAAAGTTAAGTTTTGATACTGGTGTAGCGCCTGAATTAGTGCTTTCAAATTATGAAGTTTGCTGCTCAAGTAATATTGAAGAAATTCGTTCTAGTGGGACGAATATGTTATGTGCCAATGATTTAAGAGTAACGAGTGCTGCTAGTTCCTTGAATGCGAAATTCTTCTACAGAAAGATTGGTAATATTGGTGTCGGTCGAATGAGTTATGGTGGTGAAATAACTATTCAGCCTGCTGTTTTTGAAGATTTTTTCCTTATTCAGATTCCAATCCGTGGATTTGAAAAAATCTCTTTAGGCAAAGACAAGATATTATGTACTCCTAAAGAAATAGGCATTATTAACCCTTATGTCAAAAGCGTGATTAACCATCAGCCTGATACTGAAAAATTAGTAATTCGTATCGATAAAAAATTGGTTGAAAAAAATTGCCAACAAATTTTAAATCGGACTTTAAATAAGAATATCGAATTTGATCCAACCATGTCTGTAGATACTAAAGCAGGTACACAGTGGTTGAGGATGGTGAGCTGGATATCCAATTTTGTATCCGATGAAGATGATATTTCTCCTTTAATGGTCTCCCAGATCGAAAATAATCTAGTGAATATGCTGCTCAATTATCAACCTAACACCTATTCTCAAGAAATACATAATGATAGCGTTTCAATCGCACCGTCATTTGTAAAGAAAGTTGAATACTATATTCAGGAAAATGTAGAAAAGCCGATTAGTATTAATGATTTAGCAGAATTTTCCGGTGTAAGTGCTCGGTCATTATTTAACGGTTTTAAAAAATATAGAAATACCACGCCAATGCACTTTCTAAAAGAAATTCGACTGCAACGTGCTTATGATGATTTAAAAAATGCGAGTTTGGGTTCGGATAAAGTGACTACGATCGCATTTAAATGGGGATTTAATCATTTAGGACATTTTTCAACAGATTATAAACATCGATTTGGAGAAACTCCGTATGAAACACTATCCCGTTGAAAAGTGCTTCTATTTATCTATTCTTCGTTTAAATATAAAATGTCAAATCAATTGCCCCGCTATTTTAGTCCGTGATTGGCCAGTTATTCTGAATTGCATACTTTTTAAAAAATAAGTTTTTAATCATATTGTATGGCACTGAATTTTGCTGATTCTTCACTTGATGAAGGGATGTAGTCTATAGGATGCTGACATATAAAATATTATGTGCACTTTGGGGATAAAAGAGGCACTAGATGGAGCGCGCTTGAGGGTGAAATTTTTCCACTATAGGGGGAGTGAAAAGCAAACCAAATAGGAATTAAACTCATGCTCATGGATGAATGTGTTCACAACCCTAGTGTTCTTAAAAATAGCCAGATTCATGCCAACATGGCTGCTACCTCCGATACTGAAAGCGAAAAAAATCGTGCTGACCGCAATACCATCATGCATAACGTTACCTTAAACTTTTCAGATGGTGTAACCAAAGAATTTCAAGTCCAACCGCATACCAGCATTCTCGATGCTGCCCTGGAAAACGATATCCCGTTGTTATACCAATGTCGTTCAGGGAGTTGCTCCAGCTGTATTTGTACCTTAAAAGACGGTCAGGCAAGTACGCTTGAGGGTCAAAGTTCAACACTGCTTTCAAGTGAATACAATCTAGGTAACCGTCTCTTATGTATTTCAAAAGCCGATGCAGATTGTAGTTTCGATTTAGATTATGGCAGTGACATTGGCGCGATTAGTGCGCAAGAAGTCAAAGCCTTTATTAACTCTATCGAACCTCTTGGTGCAAATGCAGTACGCCTAAAAGTAGAGTTAGCAGAAGGATATTATCTGCAATTTCGTCCAGGTCAATTTATGCAGATTAGCATTCCTGGTGTTGGCGTATTACGCAGTTATTCTCCATCCAGTACCAATAAATCTATCCCGGAACTTGAGTTTCTTATTCGCCTGATCCCGGGTGGGCAGATGTCTAGGTATTTGACAGAACATGCCCAGGTCGATGATGTATTAACGCTATCAGGTCCTTACGGCTCATTTTTCTTAAGGGAGGAACATAAGCGCGCCAAGCATATCTTTATTGCTGGAGGTACTGGTTTAGCCCCGATTTTATCGATCATCGACACTTTACGTCACAGTAGTAGTGTCAAACCTAAAATGCTACTCAATTTCGGCTGTGCCGTCCCCGAAGCACTATTTTGCCTAGATGATGTTGCGTTAAGAAGCCAGTGGTTACCGACTTTGGAAGCAAGAATCTGTGTAGATCGAGAAGCCCAAGAGGGTCATCATGCCGGAAGTCCGGTGAGTGCCTTGAGCGAAGCAGATATAACCGATGCCAACACCGTTGCTTATCTTTGCGGTCCGCAGCCGATGATTAATGCTGCAACTACCCGTTTATTAGCGTTAGGGGTTAAAGCGGAGAATATTTTCTCTGAACAGTTTGTTGCTAGTAATTAATGGTATCTGCATGATTGAGGAATAGGGTAATGATTATCTATTTAAAGTCTCACGATGAGGTAGCCTGAAATGCAGGGATTTTTACAGTGTTTATCTCATACGCCCTTGATTGGGTTGGTCGATCCAGAAAAAGCCATTCTAGATGAAATCAAAAATACGATTGCCAATGCGCGTAAAGAGATTGAGATATTTGATCCAGAATTGGTTTTGCTCTTTGCACCGGATCATTATAACGGTTTTTTTTACGACATGATGCCATCGTTTTGTATTGGCACAGCGGCACATGCGATTGGAGATTTTGGTTCCGCTAGGGGCGATTTGTCAGTCCCTGCCGAGCTTGCTGAAGCTGCTGCTGCCTATGTATTGGAGCACGGAGTTGATGTTGCCATTTCTCATAAAATGCAGGTCGATCATGGTTTTGCACAGCCTTTAGAGTTTTTATTAGGCGGGCTGGATCAGGTTCCTGTGATTCCAGCATTTATTAACTCTGTGGCTACGCCACTGCCTTCTTTTAAAAGAGCACGTCTTTTTGGTGAAGCCTTGGGGAATTTCGTTGCCTCGTTAAACAAGCGTGTACTGATTATTGCTTCGGGCGGTCTTTCACATCAGCCACCAGTGCCAGAACTCCATACCGCCAACGATCATGTCAAAGACAGATTACTTGGCAGTGGACGTAATTTACCTGTAGATGAACGACAAGCGCGGACTCAACGTGTCATTAATGCAGCACACCATTTTGTTATTGAGCAGAATAGCTTGCATCCATTAAATCCAGAGTGGGATCAGTGGTTTTTGAATCTGATCGCCACAGGGCAGTTATCACAATTGGATAATTTGAGTAACCAAGAGCTTTCTGATCTGGCCGGCAAATCAACACATGAGGTTAAAAATTGGGTTGCTGCTGCTGCCGCCATGGCAGCATTTGGTCAGTCAATAGAAAAAGCCCGTTATTATCGACCCATTCCTGAGTGGATTGCAGGATATGGTGCACTTACTCTTATCACGGTTAAATGATGATTTAACTAAAAACAGAAAAATTTAGGGTATAAAAATATGTCAAAACAATGGACTGAAGTAGAAACTAGTAAGTTTATTTCAATTCAAGATAAAGCATCAATATTTAATATTCATTATAACGATATTGGGCAAGGCGACCGAGTGGTGGTGATGTTGCATGGTTCCGGACCAGGAACGAGTGGTTGGGCAAACTTCAATCGTAATATTCAATCACTGACCGATGCCGGTTATCGTGTGATATTGATGGATTGTCCGGGATGGGGGAAGAGCGACACAGTTCTGAATGATAATGGTTCACGATCATATTTGAATGCTCGAATTTTGAAAGGGTTGGTAGATGCACTGAGCCTAAGCAAAATTAGTCTGATCGGTAACTCGATGGGAGCTCATAGTGCGGTTGCATTTACTTTAGAATATCCTGACTTGGTCAATAAACTGATTTTAATGGGTGGTGGCACAGGTGGAGGTGGGATATTCACACCGAAACCGGCGGAAGGGATTAAGCTGATTAACAAGCTTTATCAGGAGCCAAGCCTAGAGAACCTAAAAGAAATGATGAATATCTTTGTCTATGACCCAAGCAATTTGACGGAAGAAATGTTCACGAATCGCTTTACTAGTATTCTTGCACGTAAAGATCATCTTGAAAATTTTATTAATAGTTTTAAAGTTAATCCTAAACAGTTTCCTGATGTTAGTCATCGTCTAAATGAAATTGCCAATGAGACGTTGATTATTTGGGGGCGTGAAGACCGCTTTGTACCTTTGGACACAGGTCTAATTTTATTAAGCGGTTTACAGCGTGCAGAGTTACATGTTTTCAATCGGTGTGGTCATTGGGCACAATGGGAGTATGCAGATAAGTTTAATCGTATGGCAATTGATTTTCTCGAAAATGGCATTCACTAATGTGCTGATGGACTGAATAATTTCGTATTTTCATTATTTAGCTAATCATCATATTTTACATTGATTGATCAAAATTATTCTTGAGATACCTTTGGTTTATGACTAAAGGTATCTTTTTATTTTAAACGTGTTTAAGAATATAAAAATAATTTTAAGTTATTGAATTTATATTTAAAAATATTTTCTAGGTGTTTGGTCTGTTTGCACTTTTCCGCTTAAAAATTAAAGAATAAATCCTCTCTATAAAGTTATTTTCAGTATGAATTATTCTTTTTATGTCTTGTTGAATATTCATGCATTTCATGGATAGTTTGTGCATTTTTCGGAGCGGTGAGTGGTTTGAGATGAAATAAGATGAAGTTCCTGAGATACAGTGCGATTAATTTAAAAAGGAATTTTAAAAATGTCTGAAGAACAAATCATTCGACGCCGTGTAGTACAAAAAGGGATTAGTGAAGCCCGTACAAATGATGCTAAAACACAAAGCCAATACCAACCTTATAAAGATGCTGCTTGGGGATTTATTAACCACTGGTATCCAGCATTATTCACTGAAGAACTTGCAGAAGACCAAGTTGAAGGTATGCAAATTTGTGGCATTCCTATTGTGTTACGCCGTGTAAATGGCGAAGTTTTTGCGCTTAAAGATCAATGCGCACACCGTGGCGTACGTTTATCTGAAAAGCCAATGTGTTTTAACAAAGAAACTATTTCTTGTTGGTATCACGGATTCACTTTTGACTTAAAAAGTGGTGATCTGACCACAATTGTAGGAAATCCTAACGACAAGATCATCGGTACAACAGGCATTACCACTTATCCGGTCCATGAAGTGAATGGCATGATCTTTGTGTTTGTTCGTGATGATGAATTTCCACTAGAAGATGTTCCACCACTTTCACATGATTTGCCATTCCGCTTCCCTGAAAATAATGACAATTTCCCACATCCATTATGGCCAGATTCACCAAGCGTACTTGATGATAACGCACTAATTCTAGGTATGCATCGTACTGGTTATGGTGACTGGCGTATTGCATGTGAAAATGGTTTCGACAATGGTCATATACTTGTACATGCAGACAATACAATTGTACATGCAATGGATTGGACACTTCCTTTAGGTATCGTACCGACTTCTGATGATGCAGTCACCGTGGTTGATGACGAAAATGGACCAAAAGGTCAGATGCAATGGATGTTCACGGACAAGTGGGAGCCAGTTCTAGAAAACAAAGAACTCAATGTAAAAGTTGAAGGTTTGAAAGGACGTTTCTATCGTACATCGGTGGTATTACCGGGTGTATTGATGGTTGAAAACTGGCCTGAAGAACATGTTGTACAGTATGAATGGTATGTTCCGATTACTGATGATACTCATGAGTATTGGGAAGTTTTGGTTAAAGTATGTAATACCCCTGAAGAACGTAAGCACTTTAAGAAACGTTTTGACGTGGTTTACAAACCATTATGTCTACATGGCTTTAATGACTGCGATCTACATGCGCGTGAAGCAATGCAAAACTTCTATAGCGATGGTACTGGCTGGCAAGATGAGCAATTGATGGCGACGGACGTTTCGCCAATCACTTGGCGTAAACTGGCATCACGCTGGAATCGTGGTATTGCCAAACCAGCACGTGGTGTAGCAGGTGCCTCTAAAAACACCAGTTTGATCTTTAAAGATACTGCTGATGGACATCGTCCGGGCTACAAAGTTCGACAATTTAAAGAAGACTAAAATGATAGCCAGTATCGTAGATCGGTACTGGCTTTTTATTCAAGATAGAAGAATAAAATTAATGGAATCAAAGCATTAATAAATAAAGGACCAGTCATGAGCATGATGAAAGCGGCGCGATTACATACAATCGGTGGACAATTTACCATAGATGAATTACCCATTCCTGAACCGGGACCTAATGATGTACTGGTTCAAGTCAAAAGCAGCGGTATTATTCCCAATCTAAAAAATGTGACCACCTATTTCCCTGAATGGTATCCATTTTTACCGCTACCCGAATTGCCAGCAATTTTTGGATTAGATTCGGCTGGCGTGATAACTGCGGTGGGTTCGAACGTGTCCACCTATCAAAAGGGTGATCGGGTATATATCAACCCCGGCATTGGCTGCGGTGAATGTAAGTCTTGCATCGCCGGGAATGCAACCTTATGTAACTCCTATACATTTATGGGTTATTTCGGCTTTGGTGTTGGCTCAACCAATGTATTTAAGCGTTATCCATACGCAGGTTATGGTCAATATATGACTGCACCGATCAGCAGCTTAGTCAAACTACCAGATAATTTAAGTTTTGCCGCAGCAGCACGATTTGGATATTTGGGTACAGCATATTCAGCGATTCGTAAATCACAATTAAGACCGTCACAAAGTATCCTGATTTTAGGTGCGAGCGGTACTTTGGGGGTAAATGCCACCTTACTGGCACTGGCATTTGGTGCAGCAAAAATCTTTGTCGCAGCACGTGATTCAGAAGCATTAAAGCGTCTGCAAGCATTAGATAGCAAACGCATTATTCCAGTTCAGATGGGTGATGAAACAATCCATGCACAGGTGCGTAGTCATTTGCCTGACGGCATAGATGTCATGATCGATACACTTGGCGCAAAAGCCCCTACAGAGTTGGCCACAGATGGTATGAAAGCTGTCGCACGTGGTGGTCGAATTATTCAGATCGGTGGTGTTGCGGGGCCGATCCCGATTGATCCGCATCCATTTATGTGCGCGCAATTGCAGTACATTGGCTCGTTATGGTTCACCCCCGCAGAAGGAAATGAAATTGCGAAATTATTTGAGTCGGGTGTTTTAGATTTTTCGTTGCTTGAGGAGCATGCTTATCCACTCGAAGAAATTAACGAAGCACTGACTGATATTGAGTCTCAAGGCAACGGATTTAGAAATTTTTATATCGCTCACGAAGCATAAAATTTTCAGCATCTCATTTAAAAGGAATTAAACATGAGCAAGTATCGTGTCTTGGTGACGGGTAATAACCTGAACAATAAATCAAAAATCATTTCAGAAACACCGATTCAGGTTGAGAATTATTTTGAATATCAACCGGGCTTTAGCGTGGAAGTATTCTGGCGGACTTCAGCAAAAACTACAGTGGGTGGCGCATTTAAAACGCAAGAAATTGATCAAAATACCATTTTGCCTGAAGTCGCAGGAACTTCTGCGATGATTGTGACTTTTCCATCGACTCAAGCCGATGCACCTGCACCGGTTGATCTGGACAAACTGATTCAGGAAACCTTTGCGCGCCTGCCCGGATTGGCAGAAACCTTTGAACCTGAACCACCGGGTTATCACTTAACTAATACCATTGATTATGTGGTGATTTTAGAAGGTACTGTCAACCTTTTACTGGATGAAGACGCTAAGACATTGAATGTCGGTGATATCGTGGTGCAAAACGGTACGCGCCATGCTTGGGTCAATGACAGCGGAAAATCGGTGCGCTTACTGGTGATTATGATTGGCATGGAAAGAGTCTAATCATCTATCGACTTACGGCAAGCCGTCATGTGGAAGCTATTTTAAGCGCATGCTTTAAGTCTCCACATGGCACATTTTGGATAAGTGTATCAGTACGTAATTTTTAAAATTAACAACAAGGATGTTATATGAATATTAATTTAAATAAACTCACATTTGCTATTTTATGTTCTTGCGCAGCGGTTGCGGCTCAGGCTTCAGACTCTCATTATGTGCCAGGTATGGAGGGTGTTCGAGGCAGCGTATTACCTCCGCCGGGTGTTTATTACAAAGGTTACTATATCAATTATCAGGCCGATGATGCACACACTGACCTGACAGTAAATGCACTTGCGCATCGCTTTGCATGGGTAACTTCACAAGAAATATTGGGTGCCAATTTAGCCTTTGAAACTGTTTTACCGATGATGCGCACTGACTTAAAAGTCGATGGTCAACGTATCGATAAACAAACCGGTGTCGGCGATTTATATGTGGGCGGTATTTTAGGTTGGCATGGTGATAGATGGGACATCACTGCTGGAACCGGTTATTGGGCTGACACGGGAAAATACAATAAAGACAAGCCGGCCAGCCCGGGAAAGGGTTTTGACTCGGTCATGCTCAGTCTTGGTGGAAATGCAAAACTCAATCAAAAAGGCGATATTACTTTTAGCGCACTCGGACGTTATAGCATGCCAAATGGCAGCAGGCTACACGATGAAGTCATTGTCGAGTGGGGTCTAGGTAAAGATTATGGCTTGTACAATTTTGGATTAACTGGTTACAACACTTTTGAAACCGACGATGGTAATGAACGTAAAAATGCATTAGGTGCCTCGCTGAGTTATTTTTCACCAAAATATAAGCTCGGTGGCGACATCGCAGCCTATCAAGAATTTTCCAATAAAAACACATTAGAAGGTAGCGTACTACGTGTTTCATTAACTAAAGCATTTTAATCAGCAAAATATTGAATGAGATTGGTAATCAGGATATAGATTGCCAATCTCCAAAAAAATAGGTTGTAAAGCAGATTTTTAGGCAATAGAAAAATAGAAAAGTGTTAAATCAGGAGCATTGGTTCGCATGAGTAAAAAATTAAAAGCCGTGATTATTGGTCCGGGAAATATTGGTACTGACTTACTGATGAAAATGATGCGTTCAGAATGGGTCGAACCAGTCTGGATGGTAGGTATTGATCCTGAATCCGAAGGTCTGAAACGTGCTGCGGAAATGGGTGTCAAAGTCTGCGCAAGCGGTGTCGATGGCATATTGGAAAACATCAAAAAAGATGATATCCGTATCGCTTTTGATGCAACATCGGCTTATGTCCATGCGGAAAATAGTCGTAAGCTGAACGAGCTAGGTGTGTTGATGATCGACTTAACCCCAGCAGCAATTGGGCCATTTTGTATTCCATCGGTCAACCTGAAAAAACACACTGAAACGCTAGAAATGAATGTCAATATGGTGACGTGTGGCGGACAGGCGACAGTACCGATGGTTGCTGCTATTAGCCGTGTACAGTCAGTTGAATACGGTGAAATTATCGCAACGGTTTCATCCAAATCTGTCGGGCCGGGCACGCGTTCTAACATCGATGAATTTACCCGTACAACGGCCGATGCTGTGAAACAAGTCGGTGGTGCCAAGCAGGGTAAGGCGATTATTATTATTAACCCTGCTGAACCTCCACTAATCATGCGCGACACCATTCACTGTTTAACCGAATCTACACCTGACCAAGATGCCATTACCGCCTCAGTTAAAGCGATGGTTTCAGAGGTTCAAAAGTATGTTCCTGGCTATACTTTAGTCAATGGTCCGACCTTCGATGGAAATAAGGTTTCCATTTTTGTTGAAGTGAAAGGTCTAGGTGATTTCTTACCAGAATATGCGGGTAACCTCGATATTATGACGGCAGCAGCATTACGCACGGCTGAAATGTTTGCAGAGGAATATTACAAAGAGCATTTAGCATTACCAACAGCCTGAAAAAAATCAAATATTTGTATGCGGATTAGGATGTAGAAATGGATTTAAAAAATAAGAAAGTGAAGTTACACGATATGAGTCTGCGTGATGGAATGCACGCCAAGCAACATCAGATTTCTCTCGAGCAGATGGTGAGCGTTGCCAAAGGTCTAGATGATGCGGGAATTCCATTGATCGAAGTCACCCATGGTGACGGTCTGGGGGGCGCTTCACTGAATTATGGGCGACCAGCGCATTCGGATGAAGAGTATTTGTCAGCAGTCATTCCAGAAATGAAACAGGCAAAAGTATCAGCTTTGCTTTTGCCGGGGATTGGGACGACGGACCATTTAATCATGGCGAAGGAGCTAGGCGTTTCTTGTATACGAGTTGCGACTCATTGTACGGAGGCTGATGTTTCTCAACAACATATTACCAAAGCTGCTGAATTAGGGCTGGATACTGTTGGATTTTTAATGATGGCACATATGGCTGATCGTGAAAAATTGGTTGAACAAGCGCTACTTATGGAAAGCTATGGCGCGAATTGTATTTATTGTACAGATTCTGCAGGTTACATGCTTCCCCTAGAAGTACACAACAAGATGAGTAGCCTTAGAGATGCCTTAAAGCCCGAGACTGAACTTGGTTTTCATGGCCATCATAATTTAGGAATGAGTATTGCCAATTCTCTAACTGCTCTAGAAGCAGGTGCTAATCGTATTGATGGATCTGTAGCTGGGCTAGGTGCTGGTGCAGGAAATACACCACTAGAGGTATTTGTTGCTGTACTTGAGCGTATGGGAGTAAATCACGGTATAGACTTATTTAAAATTATGGATGTAGCGGAAGATTTAGTCGTTCCAATGCTAGACTCTCCAATTCGAATTGATCGTAATTCACTAACGCTAGGTTATGCGGGTGTGTACTCTTCATTTTTATTGTTCGCAAAGCGAGCAGAACAGAAGTACGGTATTTCGGCACGTGAATTACTTGTTGAGTTGGGAAAAAGAGGTACCGTGGGTGGTCAAGAAGATATGATTGAAGATTTAGCCCTGACGATGGTTAAACATAAAAATGCAAGTTAGTGCGGTACCAAATATTTATATAAAAACATGAATTCATGTTTTTATATAAATGGTTCTAAATGTCTATAAATTTATATTTTTAATTTTAAAATATTGGATATTTGAATTGCTAAATATAATTTCATGATTATTTGATAATACTCTTCATATTAAAAACAATAGGTTGATCAGTGAAAAATGTGTTTTCAGTTTCACTGATAAATAAGATAGTTCACTTTATTAAGCTCCGCTATATTCAAAATCTATGGAATGTTTATGAAACAGAATTTATTTCAAAATGCAGCAGACTTATTATGGAAAGCAGAAGAAACCAAATCTCCATGCAAACCAATACGTGAATTATTTGATGTTCCTTTAACAGTCGAAGAAGCTTACGAAATTCAGTCACTAAATACAAAACGATATTTATCTTTGGGAAATAGAATTGTTGGTCGAAAAATTGGACTTACTTCTAAAGCTGTTCAAAAGCAATTAGGCGTAGATCAGCCAGATTTTGGTAATATTTACTCAAATATGCTGGTGATGGAAGGGGAAACTATAGCGCTTAATTCCTTGATACAGCCTAAAGTTGAAGTAGAGTTCGCATTGGTTTTAAAGCATGATTTGCCCCACAAAGATACGACAATGATCGAGGTAATGGCTGCTATTGATCATGTGCTCATCGCTATTGAAATTGTAGATAGCCGAATACAGGGTTGGGATATTCGTATAGAAGATACTGTTGCTGATAATGCATCATCAGCACTCGTCGTATTAGGACAAACCCCATATCAATTATCTGAAATAGACTTGTTAAATGCCAAGATGAAGTTACTTGCGAATGGTGAGGAAGTTTCTCAAGGTATTGGTAGAAATTGCCTAGGAAACCCATTGATCGCAACTCGATGGCTAGCACAGACTATGGCAAAAATGGATATGCCCCTTAAAGCAGGTGAAGTCATATTAAGCGGAGCACTTGGCCCTATGTCTACCGTTAATGAGCCTACCAATTATACAGCCAGTTTTGAAAAATATGGCGACCTTAACATAGAGTTTATTTAAGATATCTATCAAGTAAGCTAGATTAACATTTAGCTAAGATAGGTAGATAGCATTCAAAAATCGGTACTGTTGCAAATAGTCATTGATGATAAGGAGGTTATGATTCTTTATTTAAGATGAAGTCATACAGGAATATAAAGTTCCAGAACAGAGAGTAATAATTAAAAGTTCCAGCACCAAGAACGTGAGGTAGACAGTATTACCTAATTAACCAAGCACGAAAAATTTTGACAGGATGTAGGTTTTTTTGATTTCTGTTTTTAAATCTAATTGTGGCTCAAGATAATAATAACCATTTGTAAATATTTATTATTTTCATCTTTATCTATACCCCTAACCGTCTAAATGAGAATTTTATGTCAGTTACCACACCTTTACTGCCCGTACCTGAAAAGTTATGGAATCACTCATTTATTTTATCTGTCTGTAATAACTTATTTCTGTTTATCTATTATTTTGCTTTACTTACGGTGTTACCTATCTACATTATGAAAGATTTGGGTGGAACTGTAAAAGAAGCAGGTTTAGCACTAACCTTATTTTTAGCTTCTTCTATTGCTATTCGCCCATTTTCTGGCTTAATTATTGAAAGGTTAGGTAAAAAAATCTCTTTTCGTGGGTCTGAATTACTTTTTGTTTTATTTGCCTTTAGTTATTTGTGGATTGATAGCCTGTGGAGCTTACTCTTGATGCGCTTTTTACACGGAATCTGGTTCAGCATTTTAACATCAGTGGTAGTTCCTATAGCTAATGATTTTATTCCTGAACATCGTAAAGGCGAGGGCATGGGCTACTTTGTAATGTCTACCAATTTAGGTGTTGTTTTTGGTCCATTACTGGCTTTGATGGTACTACAATTTATTAATATTAAAGTATTATTCTTGCTACTGTGCATAATTATGTGCATTAGTTTAGTATTTTGTTGGCTAATTAATATTAAAGATGTATCAATAGAAGTATTGAATCATTCTCAATCTATCGAACAAAAAACTAATTCAAAATTAGCAAACTTAAGTTGGCATGACTTAGTCGAAGTTAAAGTCATTCCTATCAGTTTAGTTGGATTGCTAACGGCATTAGCATACTCTAGTATTATGAATTTTATTGTTGTGTATAGTGAAAGTAAAAATTTATTGGCTTATACCGGTACATTTTTTGTAGTATTCGCGATATCGATGATTATCGTACGCCCATGGGCGGGACGTTTTTATGATCATCATGGTCCTAGTTCTGTAATGTATCCATCGCTATTATTTTTTTCTATTGGCCTATTAATAGTAAGTTTTGTATCACACCAATCGGTTTTATGGCTTTCAGCAATATTTATTGGTATAGGCTATGGTTCTGTTTTTGCTTGCTTACAAACAGTGGTAATTCAGTCGGTATCTAAACAGCGTATGGGACATGCAATTTCAACCTTCTTTGCCTTATTCGATATAGGTATGGCTATTGGATCAGTGGTCATGGGAGTACTGATTGCATGGTATGGTTTTTCAATGACCTATATGATTTGTGCTTTTATTATTGTATTTGCCTTGTTTTTGTATAAATTAATGGTTGTACCTACGCTATCTGTTCCAGTTCGGCAATCGTAATTTTTCATTGTTTTTATGTGCTGTACTCGGTGTTTAGTCAATACAAAGCTTTTTACTAAATAACCCGAGTCGTGCTTAAGTACATGATTCCATCACTCGAAAGATTGGCTTGTTTGGGAATTTTTCATATAATCAAAGTGCTATACATATAGAGATTAAAAATAGAGAATATTAAAATAATTCTTAAATACTTTATTATTTCTCAATCCGATAGGGCTTTGTTGTACTTATCTGTCCATAAGGGCTTATTCAGCAATATAATTCTTAGATGAATAAACCTGCACCTGAAATCTATCATACAACCAATTAGTCTTCTTACAATCAAGTTTTGATGAATCGAGGAAATCTCTCGATCTTATTTGATCCTAGTCATAATCACACTGATCGATAGCGTTACTTTTGGCAGGTATCACTACTTAATCATTTAACTTATTGGGGCAGATCATAAGACCCCCAATCCTTGGAGTTTTGGGTTTAAGTTCAATTCAGGCCATTCCTGAGGTGAGGTAATGGTTACATATATATACAATTTTAACAGTATAATAATGAAAGCAATTTCATCATAAAGTTTTCTTATGTACATAGAGCTATCATGCTTAATAAAGATATAGCTAAAATACTGAGAATTATATGTTACAAAAGGTTAAATTTGATTAATAATGAATTATCCAATTCATGTATCCCGATTTGTATCTTTATATTTCATGTTAAGATTATTTATATTAAATTCAATAGTTTATATTTTTGTTATCGTCCCTCTGGGGGCATTAAATTAATTAGTTTTTAATATACCTATATTAAAGTTCGACAGGCTATAGTTATCTGGCAGTGGTAGCGGCACTAGTAAAGAAAGATGCTTTGACCAAAGAAAATAAAACGATATCCTTACAAAAAGATACAATAAAAATCATAAATTTTCTTGTATCACAACGTGTATCACTGAAATATTTTAATTTAATAAAGTATTAAAAATCAAAAAATTATAATGATCATGGGTAGTGCTTATACCTACCAAAATTTAGAGGTTTACACGTTGAAATATGACGTGTAAGCCTTTTTTAATATCTGAAAATAAAAGATGATTAGCATGTATTCCCATCTTTGCGGAATTTCAGGAAGTTATTACCTTGAGTGATTTTAAAGAGTAGACCTTGTGTATAACTCCTTTTGATTCAATTCTGCATAGGAAATTCCACCAGTCACATTGAATCTAAAACCGAGTTTTTTTCTATTTCGATAGTGCTTTGAATGTATTTGTCTTCAGAAGATGAAAGATAAATACATGCTTAAATTTTTGTACCACAAAGCTATTTTGACTTCAAAAATAATTAAGAAATTAATAAAAAATAATAAGTGAAGGAATGCGTACATTACGTTCATTAACCTGAAGTTAATTAATGTTGCTTTAGGTTGATTGATCTTAATCTAGGAAAAGGTTTTTATAGATTGAGATCAAAAATATAGAATTAGGATAAATGACATGGATGGTTCGGTTCAGAACATAGAACGTAAATGGAATAAACGTCGAAATGCCAAACATTTAAAACTAGAAATGGTCAGCAAGTATGCTGATGGCGTAGTTATCCCCACTCAAGATATTGTCCAGGTTTTAGAAAAATTAATTACTGCGGGTGATCGAGTTATTTTAGAAGGAAATAATCAGAAACAAGCTGATTTTCTTTCTCGCTCATTGGCAAAGACCAACCCTGAAATTTTACATGATCTGCATATGATTATGCCGAGTGTAGGTCGTCCTGAACATCTGGATTTATTTGAAAAAGGCATTGCTCGTAAACTTGATTTTTCATTTGCAGGCACACAGAGTCTGCGTATTAGCCAATTGATTGAAGATGGTTTACTTGAAATCGGCGCAATTCATACGTATATCGAACTGTATTCACGCCTACTGGTTGATTTAATCCCAAATGTGGTGCTCTCAGCGGGTTTTATGGCCGATCGTGAAGGGAATATTTATACGGGTGCAAGTACCGAAGACACGCCCGCGTTGATTGAGCCAGCCGCTTTTAGTGATGGCATTGTTATCGTTCAGGTAAATGAGTTGGTCGATAACGTCAAAGATTTACCACGTGTCGATATTCCTGCTTCTTGGGTCGATTTTGTGGTTGTCGCAGATAAGCCATTCTATATTGAACCGCTATTCACTCGTGACCCTAAACATATCAAGCCGGTTCATATCTTAATGGCAATGATGGCGATTCGAGGGATTTATGAACGTCACAATGTGCAGTCCTTAAATCATGGCATTGGTTTTAATACAGCAGCAATCGAACTGATTTTACCGACCTATGGTGAATCTTTAGGTTTGAAAGGAAAAATTTGTACAAACTGGACGCTAAACCCGCATCCAACTTTAATTCCTGCCATTGAAACTGGTTGGGTTCAAAGTGTGCATTGTTTTGGCACAGAACTGGGAATGGAAAAATATGTTGCAGCGCGATCGGATGTATTTTTTACAGGCCGTGATGGCTCATTACGTTCTAACCGCATGATGTGTCAGCTTGCAGGTCAATATGCAGTAGATTTATTTATCGGTGCAACCTTACAAGTTGACGGCAGTGGGCATTCCTCCACAGTGACCAAAGGCCGTTTGGCAGGTTTTGGCGGTGCGCCGAATATGGGACATGACCCACGAGGTCGTCGTCATGCTACACCTGCATGGTTGGATATGCGCCCTACAGGTGCAACAGATACGGATACCTATTTAGCACGCGGTAAAAAACTGGTGGTGCAAATGGTCGAAACTTTTCAAGAGGGTGGAAAGCCAACCTTTGTACATACGCTAGATGCCGTAGAGGTGGCTAAAAAGGCAGGCATGCCACTCGCACCGATTATGATTTATGGCGATGATGTAACGCATCTTTTGACTGAAGAAGGCATTGCTTATCTGTATAAGGCCAGAAATTTAGAAGAACGTCAGGCGATGATTGCTGCTGTTGCAGGCGTGACTGAAATTGGCTTGAACCATAATCCTAAAACAACAGAACGTTTGCGCCAAGAAGGCTTGGTGGTATTTCCAGAAGATCTGGGGATCCGCCGTACAGATGCGACGCGTGAATTGTTGGCTGCAAAAAATATTGCAGATCTTGTGACATGGTCGGATGGACTGTATCAGCCTCCAGCAAAATTTAGGAGCTGGTAATGAATGCTCATGTTCAACCTCACCTTACTCAACACTGTGTTTTGCTCGCAGCTTTTGCAGTAGATGCCTTGATTGCAGAAGTGAATTTAACCCCAAAACCCGCATTGGTAGACCAGCGTGGTAGTGGTGCACATGATGATTTAACACTGGCATTAATGCAGCGTTCTGCACACAGTTTACAGCCAATGTTTTTTAAAATGGCGCAAGCAGCTTTTCAATATAGAACCTGTTCATTGGCATTACGTGAAGCAATTGGTGAAATTGGCCGAGCAGGTGAAGCGGTGATGCTACAAACCACAGGTGGTGTGAATACTCATCGCGGCGCAATTTGGGCATTAGGGTTAATGGTCACAGCCGCCGCATTAGAAAGTTTGACCAGAAAATCCTTCAGTGCGATAGAACTGTGTGAGTTAGCCGGAAAAATTGCTCAATTTGAAGATCGGTTTATTCCTCAGCAGGCTTTAATAAGCCACGGACAGCAAGTACAAAAAACATTAGGGATAAGCGGTGCTAAATTTCAGGCACAACAAGGTTTTCCTGCAATTATTCATTTTGGATTGCCGACCTTGTATAAAAGCCGACTGGCACAGGGTAATGAAACAACCGCGCGTGTAGATGCTTTACTTGCGATGATGACGACCCTGAATGATACCTGTGTTTTATATCGTGCAGGAGCAACTGGGCTGAAAAGAATGCAGCAAGGTGCTCAAAGGGTCTTAGATGTGGGGGGTTATTCAACCGTGGCTGGACAGCATACATTTAATGTCTTAGAGCAGGATCTTCTGGGTTTGAGAGCCTCACCAGGCGGTGTCGCAGATTTACTTGCAGTGACATTGTTTATTGATCGTGTTGAGCAATTTTATTTTAAGAATAAATAGGAAATATCGTCATGGAAATACTGAATTTTGAGTTTCCGGCTGGGAACACCCCCACAAAAAAAGCGATGGTAGGTTGTGTCGGTTCTGGTGATCTGGAAATTTTAATGCAGCCGAGTCAAACAGGAAAAATGTCTATTCAAGTGATGACATCCGTAAACGGTAGTTCACAACGCTGGGAAAAATTGTTTGAGCGTATGTTTACTGAACAAACACCACCCGCTGTTCATATTGATATACATGATTTTGGTGCAACGCCAGGCGTTGTTCGCTTACGTTTAGAACAAGCGTTTGAGGAGGTGAATTGTGGCTAATATACAAGAATTACTGACGAAAAAAAGTTTCATTGAATTAAATGCCAGAGAGCGTGCCAAAGCATTATTAGACGATACAAGCTTTCGTGAGCTATTAGATCCTTTTACTAGAATCATGTCGCCTTGGTTGCCGAAGCAAAATATTGTCCCGCAAGCAGATGATGGGGTGGTTATTGCCAAAGGAACATTGCAACAAAAACCAGTCGTCATCATTTCAATTGAAGGTCTTTTTCAAGGTGGAAGTCTGGGGGAAGTTGGCGGGGCAAAAATTGCAGGTGCTTTAGAGTTAGCCGCGCAAGATAACCGTAACGGTATTCCAACAGCAGCCATTTTACTGCTTGAAACGGGCGGTGTCCGTTTACAAGAGGCAAATTTGGGACTGGCCGCCATTGCAGAAATACAGGCTGCAATTGTTGACTTGAGACAATATCAGCCTGTGGTTGCAGTGATTGCTGGCAGTGTGGGCTGCTTTGGCGGAATGTCCATTGCCGCCGCATTATGCAGTTATTTAATCATGACTCAAGAAGGCCGTTTAGGACTGAATGGCCCTCAAGTCATTGAGCAGGAAGCGGGTATAGATGAATATGATTCGAAGGATCGACCATTTATCTGGAGCATTACCGGTGGACAGCAACGTATTGCCAGCGGCTTGGTCGATGCTTATGTAGAAGATGACCGTCAGCAGATTAAACAGCAAGTTCTGCAATATTTAAACCAAGGTGTACCGACGTTACATCGCAGCTCCAACTATGATTTTTATTTGAATCATTTAAAGGCTGTGGACACGGCAGAGCAGGCGACACCGCTGCAGGTGCGGGCTTTGTATCAAGGAGAACAGGCATGAATATGGATATGCTTGCAGTGAATGCAACCTCAATGCGCGGTCAGCAGTGGTTTAAAGAACTTTCTGCTGATTTTGCCCAAATAGATGAATATACGGAGTCAGTTTGGGTTGCAGATGGTCAAATTTCAGGAAAAAACGTCCGTATTATTGCTGTAGTTCCTAATCCTCAGAATCTGTATCCGCGTGCCCAAAATGGTGAGGTTGGATTGTTAGAAGGCTGGACGCTGGCCAAAGCGGTAGATGACGTTATTCAGGCGGATCAGGATAGTAATCAAAAATGTGCCATTTTATGTATTGTTGATGTCCCGAGTCAGGCATATGGTCGCCGTGAAGAACTTTTTGGTATCCATCAGGCACTTGCGGGTGCAGTTGATAGTTATGCGCGAGCACGTTTAGCGGGACACCCTATTATCAGCTTATTGGTTGGCAAGTCTATGTCAGGCGCATTTTTAGCCCATGGCTATCAGGCAAATCGTATTTTTGCCCTGAAAGATGAAGGAGTCATGGTGCATGCGATGGGAAAAGAGTCGGCGGCCCGTGTGACATTGCGTACTGTCGATGAGCTAGAAAAACTGGCTGCAAGTATTCCGCCAATGGCCTATGACATTGAAAGCTATGCCACATTAGGATTGTTATCCGGGATTTTAAGTGTCACGAATCCTGAACAGCCCACGGCAGAAGATATTACCGCCGTTCAGCAGGTATTTTTAAATGCATTGAATGAGATCCAGACCACTGCTTCTACCGGACTTGAACATCGCTTGCATGGTGAAAATCGACAAGCTTCAAAAAAAGTACGTGAACTGTTGCGTGAGCAATGGTGATGCAAATGCATCTTCAGGCACATGATTTATTATGGGGCATGACGCTTGATTTTTTGCAAGATGATGTACCTGTCTGGGTCAAAGATACTGTTCCACAAGGACATCCTGTAGTTGTGCGGCGGGCTTTAACCGACACAGCAGCAGTTGCCGTAGGTATACGCGGCAAAGCAAGAAATGAGCGTTATGCGGCACATATGCCAATCGCAGCAATTACCAAACAGTTAAAACCAGAGGCATTAAGTGATTTGAACTTGCAATGTTTTCCTCATTTGATGAACCAGTTGCAGATAATTCAAAAGATTATGCAGCAGAAAAATTGGACATGGGGATATACAGGCAGTGTTGGATTTGAACTGGCGACGAGTATTAAAACGGTAACCGCAAACAGCGATATTGATCTTTTAATTCGTACAGAGGAATTTTTACATAAGGATGATGCCAAGCAGCTTGTTCAGCAGCTTGAACACACCGAATTAAAACTGGACGTGCAACTACAAACGCCAAATGGCGGTGTAGCACTAAAAGAATGGGCAAGGACAACAGGCAAGGTCTTACTAAAACGAAATGATTGTGCAGTTTTAGTTAATGATCCTTGGCAGTAAAAGGACATAACAGCATGAGTTCAATTTGGGTATATCCAGGGCAGGGTGCGCAAAAGGTCAATATGCTGCATGACTTACCGAAAATAGCATTAGTGCGGAATTATCTTGAACAGGCAGCAGATCTCCTTAAACAAGATGTACTGTTGCTGGATCAGCCAGAAGCGCTGAAATCGACTTATGCTGTTCAACTTTGTTTGTTTATTTCAGGTGTGGTCAGCTCTTCCTTAATGTCTGAGCAAGGGCCGAAACCGGATTACGTTGCAGGATTATCAATAGGAGCTTGGGCTGCGGCTACCGTAGCAGGGGTACTGAGTTTTGAAGATGGACTTAAGCTCGTTGCACTTCGCGGTCGTTTAATGCAGGAGGCCTATCCGTCAGGTTATGGGATGACAGCTTTGATTGGTACCAATCAAACTGATGTAGAAATTTGGGTTAATCAGATTTATCAACAAAAAAAAGATGTTTTTATTGCTAATTTGAATACAGCAAATCAAATCGTGATTTCCGGGTCGAATGAGTCAATGAAACAAGTTGTTGAAAAACTGCAGGGGAATGGAGTACTGGCCAAGCGTTTAGAGGTGAGTGTGCCATCACATTGTTCATTATTAGATGTTCAGGCAAGACAATTGGCCGAACACATAAAAGGAGTTGCGCAACAACAGCCGAATATACGTTATTTAAGCGGCACATCTGCTCGGTTGCTGATGAAGAAAGAGCAAATTATTGAAGACATCAGCTTCAATATGTGCCGCATGATTGATTGGGAAAGTACCGTTCAATCTGCTTGGGAACGAGGGGTGCGTTTACAGATTGAGAGCTTGCCAGGAACTGTATTAACAGGATTAGCACGACAGACATTTAAAGAAGGAACTGTTTTGTCTTTTCAGGGAACACGTTTAGACAGCCTTATTGGCGCCATGCATAAGGAAAGTGCTCGATCACTGAATACATAAATACATGCATAGATAAATTTAAAGACGGTAATTATCCAAGGATATGAGGAATTAACAATGATTATATATGGAACAGCACTTTTAGCCATTTGCCATTTATTGGGAGATTATTTCGGTAATATGCTGGGTATATTACTTGGTGTCAAAGCCAATGTCGGTGGCGTGGCTATCTCAATGATTTTACTTATTTTATCAAAAGAGCTTTTGGCTAAAAAAGGATATTTACCTAAAATTACTCAGTTTGGTGTGCTGTATTGGTCAGGAATGTACATTCCGATTGTCGTTGCTATGTCTGCTGGACAGAATGTCGTTGCTGCACTATCAGGCGGAATGTTGGGACTGATTGTTTCAATTGCATCATTAATTGGTACCGTTTTAGTGATTCGCTATTTAAATAAAAAGAACGGCGACTATGAAATTTATGAGTGGCCAACTGAAGTAGCAGCTAAGGAAAATGCAGCTTAACTTTTGTTATAAAAATACGAATTCAAGGAATAAAAGGAATTAAATAATGGATGTTCTAATTACGGTATTAAGTAAAAATGCGCTGGTTACTGCACTTGCAGTCACAGGTTTTATGATGTTTGTTTCTCATTTACTTTCAAAGTATTTGACGGGAGGTAAGCTTCAAAGTTCTGCAATTGCAATTACATTGGGTCTGATTGTTGCTTATTTTGCAGGCGTATACACACAAGGGACAAAAGGAATTTCAGATATTGCTATTTTTTCTGGCTTTGCTTTACTTGGCGGCGCAATGATTCGTGACCTTGCAATTGCATCGACTGCCTTTGAAGTTGATGTTAAAGAGGTAAAGAGAGCTGGGAAGATTGGTCTTATTGCATTAGCACTGGGGTGTATTGTTCCTTTTGTGATTGGTGCAATGACAGCATGGTTGATGGGATATAAAGACCCTGTTTCCATGACAACCATTGGTGCTGGGGCAATGACTTATATTGTTGGTCCAATTACTGGTAGCGCGATAGGGGCTTCTTCTGATGTTATTGCGCTCTCGATTGCAATTGGATTGATTAAGTCTGTGTTCTTTATGGTTGGAACGCCATTGCTTGCTAAATTTATGTATTTGAAAAGTCCGCAATCAGCCATGGTGTTTGGCGGTTTAGCCGGGACAACAAGCGGTGTTGCTGCTGGTCTAGCAGGTACTGATGTGCGTTTAGTTCCTTATGGTGCATTGGTTGCAACATTCTATACAGGATTAGGCTGTCTATTAGGACCATCCGTATTCTTTTTGACTGTAAATGCTATTTTTGGCTAAGACGTAATCGGTTTTATCTTGCATAGGCAATTTATTAAGAGTAAATAAATTGCCTTAATTTCAGTTTAAATACTTCTTGAAAACATACGGCATTCAGCAATAAATGCCAATAAATTTGGGTCACGCTCTTTACTTTTCAAGAACACTAAGCCAATTTCTTGCTTAATTTGATATTGTGATTCGAGCCGGATTAACTTTACTGAACTTTCATAAATTGTTGAAATTCTGCCCGGTAGTAAAGCAAATCCAACCCCAGAACTCACCATACTAATCAATGTAAAAATATCACTGACTTCTAAAAAAACTTTCGGGTTAACGCCAGCTTTTTCAAAGATAAAGTCACTATCGTTACGTGTAGCAAATCCTTTTGCTAGGGTCAAAAAGGTCTCATCCTTGAGTTGGCTTAAATTAATTTCATCGAATTTTGAATATTTTGAGTTTTTATGTACCGCTAAAAAAATGTCATCCTGAAACATCGGTAAGCTCTCAAATTCTTGGTCTTGTGTTGTTTCATTAAGCGCAACAATAATGGCATCTAGTTCACTTGCCTTTAACTTTTTGACTAATTCAAGATTTGAACTTAAAGACAACTGTATATCTAAATCGTTACGTCGAAGTTTTAAACCGCTAATGACACTTGGAATCGTATTCACGGTTAAGGAATACAAAGAGCCTAAATGAAATATTTTTGATGCAAACCCTGCAGCTTCACGGGTTTTATTTACAGTGATTACAATATCTTGAACAATTTTCTTTGCATGCTCTTCAAGCACATAGGCACTTTTTAAAGGAATTAAATTTCGGCCTTCATTTTTAAATAAAGGGCAACGTAACGAGTTTTCAAGAGAATGTAATGCCTTATGAACACTGACGTTACTAATTTGTAATTCAGCGGCTGTTTTTGACAAATTTCCACAGCGCATAAATGCTAAAAAAAATTGGATTTTTTTAAGCGTAAGTTCTTCATCTATTTCCACCAAGTTTTACCCAGAACATCTAAATAATATTTATGAATATAGCATGCTAATTTTTATTAGCTAAAACATAAATTTAATCAAAAATGCAAGCTACACAATACTCAATTAAATCCTAGCAGAGATTCGAAATTTAATTTTTATTACCTTGCCATACGATAGTAAAATTCTAGATCAAGTTTATGAAGTAGTACGCTCAAACTGCTCTAACTGTAGAATATGCTGATTAATCTGATGATCCATATCGGGTAGAATTTGCCTTAAAAATTGGCAATATGAAATTGCATCGTTCACTGAAAGTCCGTGTGCTTTTACCAGCTGTTGTTGCTTGTCCAATAAATCACTTACTTGGCGAAAATCTGGTTGTTGTCCCACACTCAATGAATGACTGATTGCTTCAAAATCCTGATAAAGTTGGTCACGTTGTTGAATCAATTCTATTTGAGTCGGTAATGATGTTGAAATTACTGGATCTTGCTTTATAAGCACTTTTTCTTTTTTTAACGAAATATGAGCTTGAGCATTAACAACTTTTGGCTTAACCGTATCTGCTTGAGATATAACAGAGGGTTGAAAGAGATAGACAATGCCGACGAGCGCCAATGTCACAATTATTCCAGCGCTAATCCCAAGTCGTATAGTGCGATCCATCTATTAACCTTGTTAATTTCATTTAAATTAAAAAATAGACCCAATCTAGGATCAGGTCTGTTCAACTCATCAATTATCCACTCATTAACTGTTCATTACTTCGTTGACCAGCCAGCCGGTGCATAACCGATACGAACACGCTGTGGATGATTACCGACTGGTACACTCAGCACCTTTTCACCTGTGGCAAAATCAATTACGGTGACCACATCAGTCGCACTCTCTGAAATCACACAACTTTTTCCATCCGGACTTTGCGTTGCCCAATATGGCTTGCCTGCAGCGATCAGCTTCCCAGCTTTTAGCGTTGTACGGTCGACAATGGTGGCATAGTCATCCATAGTGCCTGCCACACATAATTTCTCACCATCCGCACTGATGGATAATCCATGATGGCGAGAGTCATTGACATATTTGGTTCGGTCAGACGGTATTGTGGAGCTGCCCGGAAGCTGACCAATACGAGTAACTTTATCCTGATTCAGGTCATACTCGATCAAGCCGTTGAAAAACGAAACCTGAGCATAAATTTTAGTCTCATCCTTGCTAAATACGATCGGACGTACTGCATTGGATAAATCCTTACGGCCTACCGCATCGAGTGCTGGACGGAAATCAATTTTTTTGATCACTTTAAATGTATTGGCATCGGCAATGGTAATGAACCGTTTACCTTTGGTGAAATCTTGCCATGCAGCATCCATAGCGGTCTCTACATTGCCAATGGCTGAGTTTAAGATTTTTGTTCCACCACTAAAGAAAATATTTTCATGCGGTTTGTCACCGGTTGCAAAGCGACCCAGTTCCTTACCGGTATTAATATCTAAAACGTGAACCACATTTCCAGAAGAAGCAGATACTGCTAGACGCTGACCATCAGGAGAAACTGCCATATGATCGGCACGGAATCCTTCTACAGGCGTGCGCCAGTTGACCTTGCCGGTAGCAATATTGATAGACACCACATCTGCAAAACTTGGGCGAGAGGCAACCACTGACTTTCCATCGGGTGTTGAGTACATGTCATCAACCAGTTGATCATTCCCTTCACCAGCGGTGGACTGAATATAAGTATAAGCAATCAGTTTAATTGGATTGAGGTGGATTTCCTTTAAACGCTCAGACCGGTCAGGAACCATGTTAATAACACCGATTTTGCCAAAATCCTGTGAGGGACGAATCACGGTTACGGTTCCATCCCAGTTATTGCCCACAAAAAAAACTTGCTGGCTATTCGGTGGGGCAGGCGTTGTTGCTGTGGTTGCATTTACACAGAGGGATGTGAATGCGCTAGATGCAAGCACGACATTCGTAGTCCATTTAAAAAATAATTTTTTGTTTTTCATATCTGTTATATCCAGTTCAGTTCCATGAAAGCAGTTTTTATTTGAATTTTCATTGCTAATACTCCTGTATTAGCAGAACAATAGAATAAAGAACTGAGTGATAATTAACCACAATTACCCGATAATCATGTATACAGGATGATTATTGGCTTAGGGAAATTCACCAAATCTGATCAGTAAATTGAATCATGCGTTATTTAAGTATTTGAAATTTAATTTTTATAAATTCTTATTTAAATCTGTGAAAAGGGATTTTTGCAAAGAATATTTATAAGCATCAAAGTTCAGTGCAGAACTTGAGATTCTAGGCAAACTCATCATGCTCTATGACTCAAGTTTTTAGAAGCTTAAAAATGATGCTGAGAACTGGGTGTAGGTGATCCAATGTTTCACATACTCATCTTTAGCGTAGTGAACGAAATGAGCAAAAGATAGAATTAAGCGAGGTGAATTTGATTTTTTAAATCTTGTTCGAGTTTTGATTGAATTGCTTATCAAATTTATGATTCACAGCAAACAGGGATTGCAAAAATCTACATGATATTTTTTCTAAAAAGCTTACTATAAAAATGATTTTGTTGAGTTTCTAATATTATGTCTCAGATAGATGTTCTCGTTCCCTTGGCTGAAATTGAAGTGAATCGGGCTGAACTTCTCTCCATTCAGCGTAATGATTTAGTGCCTTTGCTGAATGATCAATATCGTCTGAATCATTATGCTGATCAACTTATTCAAGCACAGTCAGTGCTGTTAAACGGGGTAGATCCACATTTAACCCAACAGTTAAGCTCGACCATTGAACAACTGATTCAATCCTTGGCCGATTCAAAAAAATATTTAAAAAAACGTAAGTTTAATGCTTTGCAAAAGTGGCTAGGTATCGACTTGGAATATGGCGCTGGGCAGGTCGAATATTATAAAAATCTGGATCAATTGCTCAACCGTGCCAATCATTTAAGTCAAAAATTGCAAATCGAGATTCAAAAGTCGCAAGCTCGTTTTCAGCAGTTGCTCGGGCTTCGTGAACAAATGGCAAAATATATTATGGCTGCGCAAGAATTCTTGGTGGAATATCCCAATTTTGTCAAGAACCAGCATCCACTCGATAATTTTTCAGAAAGATTATCTAAAAAAATTAATACACTACAAACCTTACAAGCCAGTAATGATATTGCAATTACACAGATGCAGTTATCTCAACAGCTCTCGTTTACTTTGCTGGATCGTTTTAAAGAAGCGCAGCAAGTCTTGATTCCTGCATGGCAATATCATGTTAAACAAAGCAACCAAAGCAATTCGACAAGTGAATTGGAAAAGCTGGATAATAGCCGAGAGAATCTGATCCAAACTTTAAGAAAATCCCTTCAGAAACCGACACATTAAACAGAATATTCAGGTGAAGCATGACCGATTTTGAACAGAAAGATCTCCCTGCTGAAGTGAACACTGATGTGGTTCAGCAAAAATTTCAGCAATTAAATTTACAAGAACTGGGTTTGCAGCATTCAGACTTTAATGAAGTGATGAATGCACATAAAGAATTAGCTGTAATGAACCATACCGCAGTGGCGGAATATGGCAAAAATATTGCGACTAAAACATCAGGCTATACAGATGAGCTACTCAATCTGGTACAGAACAAAGACCTGGACACGACTGGTCAAAAGTTAAACCAGGTGGTACAGGTTGCCCAGCAGTTGAATACCAGCAGCATTCTCAACAAGAAAAAGAGTTCCGGTTTTTTTGGTGGCTTGATCAGTAAAATGAAAGGGGCCAAGCAAAGTTTCGATCAGAATTTTAATAGCACCAAAGAACAAATTGATGTTTTGGTCAAAGAAATTGAAACTTCACAATCGGGACTTAAAAGTCGTGTTGATACCTTGGATAAGATGTTTCAGGGTGTGCAAGACGAATATAAACAACTGGGGATTTATATTGCTGCCGGGAAATTGAAAGAGCATGAAATTCAGCAACAAATCGGATCTTTAACCACACAGCCCCAAGATCAAAATACCGTTCAAAAAGTCTATGACCTCAATCATCTGGCCAATAATCTGGAAAAACGGGTCAGTGATTTACAGGTTTTGCAACAATCGGCGATGCAGACCTTGCCGATGATCCGGATTATCCAGTCTAATAACTTGATGCTGGTGGATAAGTTTTATGCCATTAAAAACATTACTTTACCGGCATGGAAAAACCAGATCAGTTTGGCTATTTCCTTAAATGAACAGAAAAATAGTGTGCAACTGGCCAACAGCATTGATGATGCCACCAATGACCTGTTGCGCCGTAATGCGGACTTGTTGCATCAAAACTCGGTGGATACCGCTAAAGCCAATCAGCGTTCAGTGATTGATATTGAAACGCTTGAACATGTGCAAAACACCCTCATTAAAACTGTTAATGATGTGATTCAGGTGCAGAAAGAAGGCATGCAGAAACGTGCTGAAGCCACGACACGTTTACGTGCCTTGCAAGAAAATTTGAATCATTTGGTTATAGAATCAAGTACCAGTGAAGTGAATAAATCTTAAGAATACGCTTAAGTTCATTGCCTGCATTTTAGGAGAAACCGTTTGCCTCCCTTAGATGAATATGCTGTAAATCCGCAACAGATTGAATTGGGTGTAGTCGCGTTAAAAAAGCGACAACGCAATTTAATGTTGTTGGGTATTACTAGCAGCACTATTTTTATTGCTTCAGTGGTGGCGTTATTTTTACAACATGATTTTGTATATAGCTTTTTTGGGATTAGCACTGAATTAAAGCATTTACATATGCCGATGAGCGTAGATGCAAACCTGGCTGAACTCAGTCAGCATACGGATTATTTTAGCAACCTGATATCTTGGTTTGGTTGGCTGATTTTGAAGCTGTTTGTGTCTTTTGTCGGGGCATTTTTTGTCATTCATTTTTTGAAAAAAATACGTTTCTTTTATACTCGTTTTCAGTCTTTTATTCTGAAATTTGTGAGCTGGCTGGTTGCTTTTATTGTGTTATGGTCAGGCTTAACTTATCTGCAATACGATTTAAATGATAATAGCGATGCCTATGCAGAAGTTATTCAATACGACAAAAATATTCAGCAAAGTGAGTTGGCGCAGGATTTACAGCAGTCAGATCTTGATGCTCCAGTAAAGGCTTATTTACTGGCCCAAACTGCGCTACTGCATAAACCGGTTGATAAAGATGCGGCTATTCCACAGGTTTTAGCTTTGGTGAAGGCAGAAAAGGCAGATCCTCATTTTATTGAATATGGCTTCAAGCCTGAACAACTCTGGACCATGCAGCATCAACTTTATGGAAAAACACTCACCCCGATGGCGCAGAGTGTTTCAAAGCAAGTAGATCAGGCTGAGCAAGTGAGCAATATAGTCAATATTTTTATTATTGCAATGCTCATTCTATCTGCAATTCTGAGCTTGATTTTATTTTTCTTATCGCAGTATTTAAAAGGGCGTGTGTTAAGAGTTGAACAACGCATTACACCTTAAATGAGGTAAGTCAAAAGCCCCGAAAGGGGCTTTTGTGGTTTTTATTGATGGTTATTTCATTGTGGTTTTTCTTAAGTTTTAAAATCATGCTGAGCTTAGGGAGGATAAGATAAATGCTATTTGATTTGATAATCCGATTATAATAATGAAAACAAACCGTTTTACCTATTCATTCATTTATCCTAATATAGCCTTATTCAAAAAGCATTTACTCCCTTGGAGACGTTAGCCATGTTAGACCCAAATACTTCAGCTCAGTTAAAAACACTGCTTGAACGTCTGGAAAGCCCGATTGAAATTGTGGCGACTTTGAACGCTTCTGATAAATCAGACAAGATCAAGGAACTGGTCATGGAAATTGCGGCACTGTCTGATCAGGTCACTGCCCGTTTCGATGGGACAAACTCACGTGCACCCAGCTTCGGAATCGCCAAAGTCGGTGAACA
>NZ_SJNU01000016.1:0-50322 GCF_004331055.1 Acinetobacter sp. ANC 4779 | reverse complement strand
CCTTAAAGGGCACCAATCTTGGCTCATCAATTTTCTGACAAATATTTCTCAAATAAACTTCGAGTCATTTCTACCATCAATCAATGAAAATAATTTCGATCGATCAACCAGTAAAAATCCACACAAGTTGTTCTTCATAAGTTCTTAATGATCTATCTCGCTCTTCGTCAGAGACAAGAAACAACAAGATAATCTCAACAACTCAGCGCTTCGCGCTTCGTTCGTCTCAACATATCTCGTTGGTATGCGGCGTATTCTATACAGTTTCAGCATCCGCGCAACCCCTAAACTGATATATTTATCACGCATGTCTGTTTTTTCTACAAAAACATTAAAAAACCATATTTTTTACTCATTTTTTATACTTTTTTGATAAAAAAATTGGTTTTTGGAAGTTTTTTAAAGTTTTGTTGTCCACTCTAAGGGAGAGATTTTTAATCTGCGCATCTTATAAATAGACCAGGGTTCTGAAACGAATCTTAAAATAACAAACTCTGTATAGCCTATTGCTGCAAGATGATTTTTTTATGTACAGAATATCCCTAGATAGGATCAATCAAGTTATTTTATAGGCCGGCTTATATAGTGGAGATAGGCTTCACACAGTAAATGCATAAGATCCTTATCTGATTTAGGTGTTCTAGCTATCAATACGTACTAGATTAAACTCAACAATTCACCCTATCGCTTAGATTTTTTTGAATCTGACCCCTCTGCCTTTTATCTCTTCCCTTAACGTCACCTACCTGTCATAGCTCCTCGCTTTAAAACCGACATATCCTATGACTCTACTGACTCAATCCTGAATTTCGACTGATTCATTGAACATCAAAATGCACATTGAAAGATGATTTTCATAGTGCTAGCTTGAACTGAGTACAGCATAAAATTGATTAGATTCATTTAAGCAAAAAATATCGGATCTTTTATCGCAAGACATCAACTGGATTAGGCAGACACTGCATTCGAGGTGGGTATGAAGATTAAAAAAGTGGTAGGAATTACTGTTGTAGCATTATTAATCACAACTGGGATACAAAAGGCCATGGCCGTTGAAGAAGCAAGTTACGTGGTGATTAGCCAGGATAAGCCCTTTGAGATTCGTGAATATGCACCGCACGTAATTGCTGAAACTTTGGTTGAAGGCAATATGGAGAATGTCAGCAACAAGGCTTTTATGAAACTGTTTCGCTATATCTCTGGCAGTAACGTTTCGCGCAGCAAAGTGGCCATGACGGCACCGGTTTCTCAACAATCTATAGGTGAGAAAATACCAATGACTGCGCCTGTAGCACAACAACGTGTTGATGAGAAATGGCTGGTAAGCTTTACTATGCCAAAGAGCTCCACATTAAGCACGTTGCCGCAACCGGAGGATGCCAGCATTACTTTGCGTCAAGTTCCAGCCCAACGTATGGCGGTGGTTCGATATTCTGGAATGTGGAGTGAAAAGAATTATTTGAACCACGAACTAGAACTTGTCGCATGGATGAAAAAAATGGGACTCACCCCCACAGGAAATGCCGTATGGGCACGCTACAACCCACCTTTTACGCCATGGTTCTTAAGACGTAATGAAGTTATGATTCCGGTTCATTCATAGTGGTACTAACTACTCATCACTCTATGCTATGACGAGTAGATCCAAGGCATTCAGGTTACTGCAATGTTTTGGCTTAGCCTCTAATAGGATTAAACAAGCATGGCTGTACCGCCAACCGCTATTGCAATCTAAGTTAATCAAGTTGGATGTACTGCTTTTCGATCTTCCGCGTAAGTAAAAACAGTAAAATTTTAACGTCATTTTGATCTGCAGTTAAGATCAAAAAACTACTTATCTTTACTGCACTGATTGTCTTAGCAATATCCTCAATAGTCTCTGCGAATACCACACAGAACAGCCATATCAAAAGCCATAGATCCGATAAAAATGCTCTCTGAGTGCAATAGCTTAATTTTATTATTGACTGATGAAATGGCATAAAATAAAGCCTACACAGCAAATTCGCAAAAAAGAGAAACAGCAATGATTGCTTAAGGTATTCAAGATGGCACCATTGTGTCCGATATCCGCTATTTGGATGAAAATATGCTGATGATGAATAGCGGCCTTACCATTTATATGAATGGTGTTGTGTTAGATCGTATTAACAGGCGCGCAGAGCATGGCAGTGAAAATATCCAGATTGCAAAAGCAGGCTTAAAAATCTGAGAAAAGATTAACCTGTAGCGCGCAAGACACGAGTTATGAGTTGGTTATGCGCGTATTTTGATAATAGTTAGAGAGCAAATGCGGTACATTTCACTCAACTTAGCTCATATAAAAGACAGTACATTTCCCCAGGTATTTTCCTAGCCCATTGAGCCAAATGAAAGAATAAGTTCCTAATTAAGGAAAAATTTTTTATTTGAACTGAATTTATTTGATCACATAAAAGTAAAATTCATATAGATAAATAATAGATTACTCATCACTGCTAAATTTTAGACAGAAAAAAAAGAAAGAGATCTCTCCCAAAACCTCTTCCTTGGAGTTAGATCACATTCAGATCCATGATGTCATTATTATAGTTATCGGTAAAAATTTAAAAAAAGTCTCTTGGGGAAGAGACTTAAAATTGTGGAGCTCTTTGTTACAAACCGACCCTCTAGATATGTTTTCTACACAATGTCTAGATGGATAAATCTTATACATAAGTAAAAGACAATGCAACCGGTTTGGAAAAATTTAACTGTTGTTTTTATAAGGTTTTTTTGAATTTGCTTATTCATAATCCTCATATACGATATTAAAAAAAAAGCAGACCAAAGCCTGCTTTTATTTCAATAACTTAAATATAAATTTAAGTTATTATTAGTCTGTGAAGGTCACTTTAGCAATCGCTTTTTTACCTGCTTGAATGATGTAAGTTTTATTCTCATTTACCGAGAAACCTGCATCAACCACTTCCCAGTCCACTTTTACCACGCCACGTGCCACAGCATCTTTGGCTTGTGCGGCATTTTTGGTTAAACCGGCAGTACGTACAATAGAAGCAATAAACATCTCCCCACCAAATTCAGCACGTGAAATGGTCACTTCTGGGGTGCCTTCAGGCAATTCGCCCTCAGTAATGATATTACCTGCACCTTTATGCGCATGCTCAGCTGCTTCCGCCCCATGGAAACGTTCTACTAACTCTAGCGCCAAGATCTTTTTAATCTCTTGAGGATTACGACCTTCTTGCATTTCTTTCAATAACATTGCAATTTCATCTAGTGATTTAAAGCTCAGCAAATCAAAATAACGCTCGATCAAAGCGTCTGGCATTGAAAGTACTTTTTGGTACATCGCACCCGGTGCATCAAATACACCAATATAGTTCCCCAAAGATTTAGACATTTTATTTACGCCATCTAAACCTTCCAGAATAGGTACGGTAATACACACCTGTGCTTCTTGCTCGAAACGACCTTGTAGCGTACGACCCATCAACAAGTTAAAAGTCTGGTCTGTACCACCCAACTCTACATCCGCTTCCAAAGCAATTGAGTCATAACCCTGTACCAACGGATACAAGAATTCGTGAATCGCAATCGGCTGATGGTTGTTATAACGCTTGGTAAAGTCATCACGTTCAAGCATACGCGCCACAGTTTGCTGAGACGCCAATTGAATCAGATCGGCTGCAGTTTTTTCTGCAAACCATTCAGAGTTAAAACGAACTTTGGTTTTATTGGGATCAAGAATTTTAAACACTTGTTCTTGATACGTTTTTGCATTTTCCAACACCTGTTCACGTGACAAGGGTGGACGGGTTGCGCTTTTACCGGTTGGGTCGCCAATCATGGCGGTGTAGTCACCGATTAAAAATGTAACATCATGCCCCAAATCCTGAAACACTTTTAGCTTGTTAATCAGTACAGTATGACCTAAATGTAAATCAGGTGCTGTTGGGTCAAAGCCCGCTTTAATTTTTAATGGACGATTTTCCTTGAGTTTCTTTAACAGATCCTCTTCAGAAATAATCTCATGAGTACCTCGTTGAATGAGGGCAAGTTGTTCTTCAGCCGGCAGGAAATTTGACATCACAAAACCCAATACATCAGTTATACAATTTGTGCGATATACTAACACTTTTTCAGCATAATGCAGGCTTAACTATCATCATGACAGCGATCTATATTGGCGTAATGACCGGCACCAGCATGGATGGCGTTGACATTGTGGCTGCTTCATTTGATCCATTGCAGCTTCACGCGACCCTCACCTTGTCCTTTGATTTGGACTTACGTGACGAACTCATGGCACTGACTTTACCCGGTGACAATGAAATTGACCGCATGGGCAAAGCCGATGTGGCGCTGGCGCAAATGATTGGTCATGGCATTAACCAGCTGATTGAAAAAAATAATTTAGATCGTAGCCAGATTAAAGCCATTGGCTCACACGGACAAACCATTCGCCACCGTCCTGAACATGGTTTCACCCTGCAAATTGGTGACCCCAATATCGTTACAGAAATGACAAAAATTCCAGTAATTTCAGATTTCAGGCGTCGTGATATGGCCGCGGGTGGTCAAGGTGCCCCTCTGGTTCCTGCATTTCATCAAGCCTTGTTCCAGCATTCCAGTATTCATCGGGTGATTTTAAATTTGGGTGGCATTGCCAATGTCAGCATGTTGCCTGCGGGCAATCCGGATGGGGTCTATGGTTTTGATACAGGACCGGCCAATATTTTGATGGATGCCTGGTGTCATCGTTATACAGGTCAACCCTATGATGAAAATGGCAACTGGGCAGCTTATGGTCAACCAATTCGCAGTCTGCTCGACCGCCTGCAAAGTCATGAATATTTTTCCAAAGAACCGCCCAAAAGTACCGGTCGTGAAGACTTTAATCTGGAATGGTTAGATGAACAAATTGCCGACTGGCATAACGATGTGGAATATAACGAGCTGGAAGATACTCCTGAAAATGTGCAGGCGACCTTATTAAAACTCACCACCCGGGCGATTAAAAAAGCCATCTACCGCTCTGACATGGATACCGGTGAAGTGTATGTGTGTGGCGGGGGTGCCTTTAACTCACATTTACTGGAACAACTGCGTTGGCGTTTACGTAAACATAATTGGTCTGTTCAAACCACCTCTGCAATTGGTTTAGCACCCACCTGGGTCGAAGCCACTGCTTTTGCATGGCTGGCGATGCGCTTTGTGAATCAGCAAAGTGGCAACCTACCCAATGTAACGGGTGCTGCAGGCTATCGTGTTTTAGGTACTATTACTGCTATATAGATACCCGTTTAAATAGTTAGCCATAAAAAGGTCTGCATTAAGCAGACCTTTTTATGGCTAACATAGGATTAGTTCATCATCATTTTGGCATTTTCATTTCTAAAGGCACGCAAAATCTGTTGGCCTGCACGACCGGTTGGGCTTAAACCCAAACGTGTTTGTTCTTGGCGAATTGCTTGGCGGGTTTTATCGCCAATTAAGCCATCTACTTTACCAATGTCATAACCGCGGTTGAGTAAAAACTGCTGAATTTCACGACGTTCCGAACGCGATGTTCCAGCATCATCGGTGGGCCAAGCTTTACTAAACCCACCCTCACCTTGCAGGCGATCGGATAAATGTGCAATCGCCAAGGCATAACTTTCTGCCGCGTTATAACTATAGATAGCATCGAAATTTTTAAAGACCAAAAATACCGGACCATTTTCACCTGCAGGCGCCATTAATCCCGCCGAACTGCTGTCAGATAAATTCCCCTGAATTAGAGGACTGCCATCAGCACGAACCACACCACGGCTCACCCAGCTGCTTAAAGCCTTTTTATTCCGGCGCCCTTCACCACTGATTGACATGCTTTCAGGAATACGAACTTCAAAACCCCACGGCATGCCGGTTTGCCAGCCACGTTTTTTCAAGAAATTCGCGGTTGAAGCCAAAGCATCGGTGGTGCTAGAAACCAAATCTCGACGACCATCACCATCAAAATCGACAGCAAGCTCTTCATAGGTGGACGGCATAAACTGAGTATGACCAAATGCCCCCGCCCACGAACCTTTCATTTGCTGCTCGGTTAAATCACCGCGTTGTAAAATTCGCATCGTGGTAAAGAATTCTCCACGAAAATAACCCTGGCGACGACCTTCGCAACTTAAAGTTCCTAAAGCCTGTAACAAAGGATAACTTCCGGCAATATCACCAAAATTACTTTCCACACCCCAAACTGCCACCACAGTTTCAGCCGGAACACCATAAGCGGCCGCAACGCGGTTGAGTACCTCACGGTGTTGGGCTAATTTTTGGCGTCCCAGTTGCACACGCTCTTCATCTACCAGACCGGATAAATAATCCCAGATCGGGGTCGAAAATTCAGGCTGATAATTCAGTTTTTCAATCACAGAATAATCAGGCGTTAAGTTTTGCGTGTAGCGGTCATAGGTTGACCCACTCACCCCCGAAGTCATGGCTTGGCTGCGTAAATTTGCAATACATTGCTGAAAATTATTTTGAGCGCTAAAAACTGGCGTGGATGATGGAGTTGAAGCGGTCGTAACAGGCTGACCATTGATAAGCAGCTCAGCATTGGCTTGAGTCATTGCAAAAAAAACTGAACCTAAAACGAAAGCTAAGCGACGCATAGTATCCCTGATGGTATTTGAATTTAAATTGTGTTTTTACCATACCATCATCGGTTAGTAGTTTCTGAATCAAATCGTAAATTTAAATTCATTTTTCATTATTTTAAATTCATATGCTGTTTTTAAATTTAAAAAGTTATCCACAATCCTTATTTTCAAAACTTTAAATTCAAAAAGATCCAAAATATGAATTTAAATTTATCCTTTTAAATTCAAACTGCGGTTTTTAAATTCAAACACCCTGTGGGTAAGTTAAGGTCTCTTGTTTTTATAGGCTTAAAATCATAAAACTTTAAATTCAAAAGTCTGTTTTTAAATTTAAAGTTTAAATTCATACCACCAGATACAACTTTAAATTCATAATTTTTAAATTCAAATATGCAAGTTTGAATTTAAACTCGTATCCTTTTGAATTTATTTTTTATCTTTTGAATTTAAAATTTTTTGCATTTTTCTTTATCGTTTTACAGCAGCAAAACTTAAATACAGCACAATTCTATTTGTTTGTTTTTTATGCAGTACATTTATAAGGGATTGTATGAATTACATACAGTTATTTCTTCTTCTATTCCGATAAATGGTGCATATGCTCGAAAGAGGCGCAATCATGCCCGAACTTCAGGCATAAAAAAAGCGGTCATTGGCATGACCGCTTTTTTATCATTCAATCGACGGATTAAATGCTCATATCTTGAGTTAATGCCAAAGGTTCAGGCAAAATTTTCGCCAATTGACGGCATAAAGTGGTTAACTCAGCGCTGTCGTTTGGCATTAACGTAATATGGCCAATTTTACGGCCTGTACGTTCAGTTTTGTTGTACAGGTGCAAATGTGCGCCATTTAAAACCAAGACATCTTCAGATTTGGGATGCTTGCCAATAATGTTGACCATCACGGTTGGACGAACCACTTCAGTTGAACCCAGCGGTAAACCCGCAACTGCACGAATGTGGTTTTCAAACTGTGAGCATACAGCGCCTTCAATAGACCAATGACCTGAGTTATGCACACGTGGTGCCATCTCATTGGCATACAAGCCTTTATCGGTCACAAACAATTCAAGCGTCAACACACCAACATAATTCAAATGATTCAGCAGGCGAGTGATGTAGTCTTGTGCCACAGGCTGTAAATCTGCACTGTTTGGCGCAGGAACAATTGAATGCGACAAAATGCCATTATGATGGTGATTTTCAGCCAATGGCCACGTTTTCACCTCGCCAGTTTGACCACGAACTGCAATAATCGACACTTCACGCGAAAATGTCACAAAGCTTTCAGCAATCAATGAACCTGCAGGGCCAAGTTCTGCCCATGCTTGTTCAATTTGATCTGCAGTACGAAGAACGAATTGACCTTTACCGTCATAACCGCCAGTGGCTGTTTTTAAAACAATCGGTAAACCGAGTTCAGCAACCGCAGCTTTTAAACTCTGTAAAGAATTGACCTCTTTATACGGCGCCACAGGAATTTCGAGTTGATCAAACAACGCTTTTTCCAGAAAACGGTTTTGCGCAGTGGCCAAAGCCTGACGTGGCGGATGCAGTTCTTTTTGCTGGGTTAAAACATCAACATCTGCCAGTGGTGTGTTTTCAAACTCAAGGCTGAAAACATCTGCGCTTTCGATGAACTGTTGTAAGCCATTTTCAGCTTTGCTAGAGATCACCTGACCCAGCGCTGCGGAAGGGCAATCTGTACTGGCTTCAAAGAAGGTGCATTGAATATTCAGCGGTAGGGCAGCTTGTGCCATCATACGGCCGAGTTGACCACCACCAAAAATACCGATGGTTTTATCCATAACGTGTGTCCCGTTTTAAGCTTGGCTTTACATTTGACCTGGAATATTTTTGCTCGCCACTTTTTCAGTTTGCGCAGCACGGAATTGGGCAACATTTTTTGCAATTTCAGGACGTGTTAAACCTAAAATTTGTGCGGCCATAATCGCGGCATTGGTGGCACCCGCAGGACCAATCGCCAATGTACCGACTGCAATACCAGCCGGCATTTGCACGATTGAAAGCAATGAATCTACGCCATTCAAGATGGAAGATTTTACCGGAACGCCAAGGACCGGCAGGTCAGTTTTTGCTGCACACATACCGGGTAAATGCGCTGCACCACCGGCACCGGCAATAATTACCTGGATACCGCGCTCACGTGCTGTTTCAGCATATTCGAATAAACGATCTGGCGTACGATGCGCAGAAACAACTTCCGCTTCAAATGGGACGCCAAGCTGTTCAAGCATATTGGCAGTGTTTTCGAGAGTTGCCCAATCAGATTGAGAACCCATGATAATTCCAACGAGAGGTTGAGTGTCTGCAGCAGCCGCATTCATTGCACATATTCCATAAACAAATGTAAGGAAGGATAAATCTTGACAAGTGCCAAGCTTTAAATGAATCAGAAGCCCGACATTATAGACTGATTTTTCACCTCACCAAAATTTAACAGCTTAAGCAGACTAATATTTTCAATATTTTTTATAGAAATAGATAAAAATAGGGTAGTGATCAGTTTATTGACTCCGAAAAACAAAATAAATGCAGCCCAGTAAACATAGACCTGCCCAGAAATAATCCAGCTTAAAAGGCTGCTTAAACATAAAAATCATAAACGGCACAAATACGAGTAAGGTCATGACTTCCTGGGTAATTTTCATTTGACCAACCGCCCAGCCTTGTTGTGCCAGCAATCGGGTGGCCGGAATCATAAAACTATATTCCAGTAGCGCAATCAGCCAGCCAAATAAAATCGCTTGCCAAAGCGGTGCGCCATGTAAAAACTTCAAATGACCATACCAAGCCAAGGTCATAAAACAGTTAGAAATCACTAAAAGCAGCAGCGGAAAGAACATAGTCAATTTTTCTAAATTAATCGTGAATATTTTACGTTTTTCTGTTCAAAACAGCATGTCATTTCATCCATGGTTTTTCTAGCAAACCACACACCTATAACAGCGACATAAAACGCCTTATGCAATCCTATGAATAGATACAAGAAAGACTATCTTTTCCGTAAAACCCTTGATATCGTTGCTTTCAAATTGAATCAATAATGACACCACCCAGACCAAAGTGATGTGTCAAAAAAGCAGTGGAGTTAAAACGAATGCATCTGCATATTTTGGGTATCTGTGGCACCTTTATGGGTTCACTGGCATTATTAGCACGTGATTTAGGACATAAGGTGACAGGTTCGGATCAGAACGTCTATCCACCCATGTCGACCCAACTGGAAAATGCAGGCATTACCTTAATGCAAGGCTATGACCATAGCCATTTGCAACCACACCCCGATTTGGTGATTGTCGGCAATGCCATGAAACGTGGCATTGATGCTGTGGAATATATGTTAAATGCAGGTCTACCGTATATTTCAGGTCCGCAGTTCCTTGCAGATCATGTGCTTCAAGGCAAACACGTTTTAGGGGTTGCCGGTACACATGGTAAAACTACAACCACAACTATGCTGGCTTGGGTACTGGATCAAGCTGGGTTAGAGCCGGGTTTTTTGATTGGTGGGGTACCCCTTTGTTTCTCACAAAGTGCACGTTTAGGCGGTGGCACATACTTCTGTGTAGAAGCAGATGAATATGACTCTGCTTTCTTCGACAAACGTTCCAAGTTCGTGCATTACCATCCTAGAACGGCCATTTTAAATAACCTTGAATTTGACCATGCCGATATCTTTGAGGATTTAGCCGCAATTCAAAAACAATTCCATCATTTGGTGCGTACCATTCCAAGTGAAGGCCGTATTATTGCCCCAATTACTGAAAGCAATATTGATGAAGTTCTAGAGCAGGGTGATTGGACGCCTGTGGTGCGAACCAGTTTACAAGCAAATGCAAATGCATCGCTTTGTGCGGAACAACTCATCGCCGATGGTTCTCATTTTAAAGTACTAGAAAATGGTATTGTTAAAGGTGAAGTACATTGGAATATGACCGGACAGCACTCTGTAGCCAATGCCTTGGCCACTATTGCTGCAGCTGAGCATGTCGGTGTTTCGATTGAAACTTCATGTAAAGCACTTTCGAACTTCAGCGGTGTAAAACGTCGTATGGAACTTTTAGATACCGTGAAAGGGATTGAAGTGTATGACGACTTTGCCCATCATCCCACCGCGATTGAAACCACTTTAGACGGCGCACGTAAACGCTTAGGCGAACGTAAACTTTGGGCGATTATTGAACCGCGCTCAAACACCATGCGAATGGGTAGCCATAAAGATGGTTTGGCACATTCTGCACGTTTGGCGGATGAAGTGATTTGGTATCAACCGGAAGGTCTGGACTGGGATTTACAACCGGTGATTGACGCTGCAACCAATAAAGCCATTATAGCGCGTTCACTGGATGACATCATTAATACTGTCGCCAGTGAAGCAGGTGAGGGGGATGCTGTGGTGATTATGTCGAATGGCGGTTTTGATGGCTTGCACCAAAAGTTGATTACCGCTTTAAAAGCTTAAAAATGATTGGCAAAAAAGCCCGCATCGGCGGGTTTTTTTTAATTAAAAATAATTTTGATAGCCGCGGTTTTTTATGCCGACCTTGGCTTTTGGCTTATGTTCGGCTTCTTCCATTTTGAGCAGCAAATCGAGAAACTGGTTTATCTGCTCAAAATTCAACTGATGGGGCTGAAATTTTTCCAGACCCATTTTCTTGAAAAGGCGGGTGACTTTTCCATGTTGATTGACATATTTCATCGACCATTTTTGAAAATGCAGCTGCTCAATAGCCTGGTCAGGAAAACGCTGAATCTGATGATGACGAGTGTCCTGGCTGATCTGTGAAAATAGAGCATCTAGCTGATTTTTTTCACCCTCCAGACACTGGAAATAAATCCCTTCAGCATAATAAAGCACACCATAAATATCATGCGGCTGATTAAAAGACCGGGCGGTGACCAAAATATCGCTTAAATCCTGTAAGAGGTCATTTTCAGCTTCTATCCGGCTACTGACATAACACAATTGAATCAACATAAAATTCCCATTTTGGCCATGCAACTTTGAAATAGAGTTTTTTATTGCTTAATCTTCTGAGCTTAGCATCAATTTAGGTTGTTTTTTAAGCAAATGTAATTTTTTTCGTACAAACCGTATCCCTTAAAATAACTTATTTTTTACCATTCGGTGTATTAAAATTGATTTAGCCAAATTAAAACAAATCATTAGCTAAGATCAGGGGAAAAGCATGTTAAAAAACCTTTTCATCACGATGGGATTAGTTTGTAGCTATTTATGTCTAATTATCGTCTTGCATCGTAATGGGATTGAAGAGCTGCTGAACATTGCTATTTGTTCAGGCCTGCTTGGTATTTCGCTTAAAATCTGGATTCAAAATACTTTATATCTAGCTTGCAGTTTGGGTGTCTTGGCTTTATGTTTTTTATGGGTAAAAGAATATGCCATGCTGGAAATGATGTTAATGACATCATTGCTCGGTGTTGTTTTAACCCAGCTGATTCAATCCCAAAACCTGCACTTTAATAAAACCCAATCCTTATCACAGCGCTAAGTATGGGCGACGCTTTTAATCGCATAACAGACAATATTAAACCATGTAGATGTTAAATCATGACATCTGCAGAGCTCATTTTCTTTTAAATGCCCGAGCCAAGACCAAGAAATAATTTTTATTATTTTTATCAACTTATCCCTCATAAATCATCTGGACAGAATCCAGCTGAAATAAAATTCTGCAACTCTCAATTTATTGTCTTAAACCCGGTCATTCTGTAAGCAAAGCTGTCCACCTAATGACTTCATCACTGAGTGTTGATAGCTTAGATAGATAAGCTCTGTGTATTTATGCTCAATGCTTCAAGGTTCTATCAATACAGCAGAGTCTCTGATCAATTTTTTTCCTCTCATCATTGTTTAATTTTTCTTTATTTAAATGTTTTTACTTAATTTTTTAAAGAGAAAATTTACTCCATAGCCTGCAAGAGAGGGAATAGAAAAGGAATAAGCTGATGACAACAATGAAAGCCATGGTCTACTACGGCGAAAATGATATCCGTTTTGAAGATCGTCCCATTCCCCAGATTATTGATGCAACGGATGCAGTCATCCGTGTCACGAAAACCACCATTTGCGGTACAGACTTAGGCATCTGGAAAGGTAAAAATCCCGAAATCCAGGAACAAGCCAAGAAGCAGACCGGTGAATTTAATGGCCGTATTTTAGGTCATGAAGGTATTGGTATCGTTGAAGAGGTGGGCTCGGCGGTCAAGAATGTAAAAAAAGGCGATCGGGTAATTATGTCCTGCGTCAGCCGCTGCGGAACGTGTGAAAACTGTCAGAAACAACTTTATGCGCATTGCCGTAACGGAGGAGGCTGGATTATGGGTTACATGATTGATGGTACCCATGCTGAATATGTCCGTACGCCCTTTGCCGATACCTCGCTTTATCCCTTACCTGAAGGTTTAAATGAAGATATCGCAGTATTTTTATCGGATGTATTGCCGACCTCTCATGAAATTGGTGTGCAGTATGGCGACGTTAAACCCGGGGATAGCATTGCAATTGTAGGCACAGGGCCAATTGGCATGGGCTGCTTACTCACGGCCCAATTCTATTCACCAGCAACCATAATTGCCATTGATATGGATGACCATCGTTTAGCGTTGGCTAAAGAACTGGGTGCAACGCATACCATCAATTCTGGTAAGGAAGATGCAATCCAACGGGTACTCGAGATTACTGAAGGGCGGGGGGTTGACTGTGCTATGGAAGCAGTAGGGGCAGAGGCAACATGGAATATTTGCCAAAATATCGTAAAAGAAGGCGGTCATATCGCCAATGTCGGTGTGCATGGCAAGTCGGTTAATTTTGAACTGCAAAAACTCTGGATTAAGAACCTGACCATCACCACAGGGCTGGTCAATGCCAATACCACCGGTATGTTGCTGAAAACCTGTTGTTCTGGAAAATTACCTTTGGAACGGCTAGCCAGCCATCACTTTAAATTTGCGGAGTTTGAGAAGGCCTATGAGGTGTTTAAACATGCCTCAGAGGAGAAAGCAATGAAAGTAATTATCGATCTGACTTAATGAATTGAAAAAAAAAGCCCAATTTTTTGGGCTTTTTTATATTGTGGTCAACTCAGGCCCTCACATCGGCAAAACTTTTATCGCGCTTAAACATGACATCGACATAAGAACAGGTGGGGATGATTTTCAATCGTTTTTGACGTGCAAATTCGACCAAAACATCCAGCAACTGACGTGCTACGCCATGTCCACGCAAAGTATCATCCACCCAGGTATGATTGGCGATAATTTTATGCTCACCTGTCCAGACATAACTGATTTCTGCAATCCGTTGACCTGCATCATTCAAAGTAAAAAATTCACCCTGTTGACCGTTATCCTCATGTTGAAACTGCATAGTTAGCCCTCAATTTTTAATTGGATTGATCCTAGAATACGTTAAAAATAACTTATTTCAACACATCGTGAATAGATGAATCTTTAGCAAAAACGGAATTGGTAAAAGGGCAGAGCGGAATGATTTTGAGATTTTTTTCTCGTGCCATGGCAACAGCTCGGTCAAGCAATTTATTGCCTACGCCTTGTCCACGCAGAGAATCGACCACATTGGTATGTTCAATAATAAAGACACTTTCACCCACCCAGCTATAGACCATTTCCGCTCAATGCTGTTGATTGTCACCGATATAAAATTCACCCTTTTTGCCATCATCTTTATGTTTAATTTCCAACATTTTTATTCTCTCATTCAGGTCAATATAAATAAACATGGCATAAATAGCTGCTCAATCGTGTTAAGTTTTTTGTTGTTTCTATCCCTGCTTAGTACACTTCATCCTGAGGATTAAACTTAACAAGGAGTATGTTTCAGCCTACACTTTAACGCTACTTTTTAAATCATCTGACTATGTCCTCGTTATCTTCTGAATCTCCACCCAATCCCACCCGGCAATGGATTTGCGTGATCACTTTAGCCTTCGCCGCCTTTATTTTTAATACCACCGAATTTATTCCTGTGGCATTGCTGAGCGATATTGGCCACAGTTTCAATATGCCCGCCACTGATGTCGGCATCATGATTACCCTTTATGCCTGGGTCGTTGCCTCCCTATCACTCCCGCTGATGCTGCTGACACGTAATGTTGAGCGCCGTTTTCTACTGATTGCTTTATTTGTCGTATTTATTATCAGTCATGGCCTATCTTATTTCGCCTGGGACTTTAATGTGCTTTTAGCCAGCCGAATCGGAATAGCATTTTCACATGCGCTGTTTTGGTCGATTACCGCTTCTTTAGCAGTACGTGTTGCACCAAAAGGTAAAGAGTTTCAAGCGCTGGGTTTACTGGCGACAGGCACAGCTTTAGCCATGGTATTGGGTATTCCATTTGGTCGCATGATTGGTGAAGCCTATGGCTGGCGCAATACCTTTGCCTTAATTGCCATTGGTGCGGTAATGGTCTGTCTGACTTTGGCAAAGACCTTACCTAAACTCCCCAGTGTCAATTCAGGTTCGCTGAAAAGTATTGCTATGCTATTGAAACGTCCAAGTCTGGTGCTGGTGTTTGCTTTAACCATCATCATCATTACTGCACAATTTACTGCTTATAGTTATATCGAACCCTTCACCCTGAATATTGCCCAGTTTAGCTCTCGCCAAACCACGACTTTATTGCTCATTTACGGCGGTGCAGGTTTTATTGGTTCTTATCTGTTTGGTAAATTTGGTAATCAATATCCCAAAATTGCGATTCCTTTAAGCAGTGCTTTATTGGCAATGTCCATGTTGCTACTCTTGCCTCTGGCTCAAGGGTTTAACAGCTTGAGTATTCTGAGCTTGTTTTGGGACATGAGCATCATTTGCTTTAGTCTGGCGCTGCAAGCCAAAACCCTCAACCTTGCATCGGACGCAACCGATGTCGCCATGGCGATTTATTCAGGTCTTTATAATGTCGGTATTGGCGCTGGGGCATTATTAGGCGGAATAGTCACGGCACGTTATGGCTTAAGTCAGATTGGAATCGTGGGTGGCTTGATTGCAGTCCTAGGTACAGTATTGGCATACATTTTGGTGCAACGTAAAGACTTCATTAAAGTGTAATTAAGCTAGATAAAATTTGCACAATTCATATAAATATGCGATTCTTCAGCCACATTTGGATTATTAGATCCAAAACAAAATTGAGTTGAACAAGGGGAGTAGCCTCCTCCAAGCGTCCTTAGAAGTAATTCTAGCCGACGTGTCAGAATATCGTCATTACACTTTGCAAAAAGTCGGTATCTGAGCATCTGAAATTACGCAATATTGCTATTCAGATGTAGGCAAGACCTTGATCATGTTGACACAGATGTTTAAATCATCTGGCAACAGGTCAAGGTTTTTTTATGACCAGTTGTCGGGTGTGGAGATTTATTATGGAATCCATCGGCAACCCTGGGTTGTATCTGGTATTTTTTGCGATGGTGGCAGTCATGCTCATCATCGACTTCATTGGCTTCAAACACAAAGAAGACCAGCCGGTTAAAATTAAATCAGCCGCTTATTGGAGCATTGCCTGGGTCAGTGTGTCCATGCTGTTCGCTGGCGGTTTATGGCTTTATTTACAGCAAACGGCGGGTGTTGCCTTAGCCAATCAAAAGACCATGGAGTATTTTGCAGGTTATCTGTTAGAGAAATCACTTGCCATTGATAACGTGTTTGTCTGGCTGATGATTTTTGCAGCTTTTGCCATTCCTCCCGCATTACAGCGCAAAATTTTGCTCTATGGGGTACTGGGCGCTATTGTATTACGTACCATCTTTATTTTTATCGGTGCGTGGTTCGTTCAGGAATTTTCCTGGATCCTCTATATTTTCGGTGCCTTCCTGGTCTATACCGGCTTTAAATTTCTTCAAGGTCATGAAGAGAACCCAAATATTGAAGATATGGCCTTACTGAAGTGGTTACGCAAACATATGCGTATTACCCCACAACTAGATGGGCATAACTTCTTTGTGCGTCAAAACGGTGTGTTATGGGCCACGCCATTATTCTTGGTGTTGATTTTGGTGGAAGCATCCGATGTGATTTTCGCAGTGGATTCTATTCCGGCTATTTTTGCAGTGACCAGTGATCCCTTTATTGTGTTAACCGCAAACTTAATGGCCATTTTAGGCTTACGTGCCATGTTCTTCTTACTGGCAGGTGCGGCATCTAAAATGCATTATTTACCTTATGGCCTCGGGATTATCCTGCTATTTATTGGTTTCAAAATGCTAATGCTCGACGTGTTCCATATGCCAATCTGGATCTCACTTGGCTTTATTATCGTAACTTTAGCCATTACCTCATGGTTATCAATTCGTTATAACAAGAAGCAAGCACAACTGTAATTTTTAAACAAAATGATCTAGCCTTCCATCGTATAGGTGGGAGGCTTTTTTATGCCAGGTATTTTATTTATGGCTGCTTTTTAAACTCTAAATCTCCTGCTGAAGTTATAGAACAGGGCAGCAGTTAAAACTGAGGCATCAGGGTCTAAAACCCAGATTTCAGGTACAATCAATTGAAAAAATGAGAAATTAAAAGGTTATTGCATGTCTTCTCTTCAGACTCAACGCGCCGTTCGTGGTCGCTTTCTTGATCTTCAACACACAGTTTCCCAAGCCGCCGATATTGCTCAAGCGGTTCGTTATCTTGAAGATGGTTTGCTCATTACCCAGGCGGGAAAAATTACCTGGTTTGGGACATGGCAAGACGGGCAGAATTTGCTGAATGCAGAGATGCCTTTTGAACATTATCCTGAGCAACTGATTGTACCGGGATTCATCGACACCCATATTCATTTCCCGCAAACCGAAATGGTCGGTGCCTATGGGGAACAACTTCTAGAATGGCTCAATAGCTATACCTTTCCCACGGAATTGCAATTTAAAGACAAAGCCTATGCCGATAAAATCGCGCAATTCTTTGTTCAGCAATTATTGAAAAACGGCACCACGACCGCCTTGGTGTTTTGTACCGTCCATGCTGAATCGGTCGATGCATTATTTGAAGCTGCAGAACAGCATCAAATGCGTTTGATTGCCGGCAAGGTAATGATGGACCGCAATGCTCCTGATGATCTTTGTGACACAGCAGAAAGTTCTTATCACGACTCTAAAGCACTGATTGAAAAATGGCATGGTAAAGGCCGTAACCTGTATGCGATTACTCCACGTTTTGCACCGACGTCTACACCCGACCAACTTGCCAAAGCGGGGCAGTTAAAAGCGGAATATCCTGAAGTTTATGTACACACCCATTTAAGTGAAAACAAGAATGAAATTGCCTGGGTGAAAGAATTATTTCCAGAACGACAAGGCTATCTGGATGTGTATCACCATTATGGCCTAACAGGGCAGCGCTCGGTCTTTGCGCATTGCGTTCATTTGGAAGATGCCGAGTGGGACTGTATGCATCAGACCAACTCGGCGATTGCCTTTTGTCCAACCTCAAATCTGTTCTTGGGCAGTGGGCTATTTCCTTTGAAAAAGACTTGGGAAAAGCAAGTCAAAGTCGGCTTAGGCACTGATATTGGTGCCGGCACTTCATTTAACCAGCTGCAAACCTTAAATGAAGCCTATAAAGTGCAACAGCTTCAGGGCGATAAGCTCTCTGCATTTGAGTCCCTGTATCATGCCACATTGGGTGGAGCCAAAGCCTTGGATCTGGACGATAAACTGGGGAATTTTAATCTGGGTAAAGAAGCCGATTTTATTGTGCTGGATTTAAAAGCCACAGCCCTGCAGGCACTGCGTCAAGAACGTACTAAAGGTATAGAAGATGCTTTATTTGCCCTGATGACCATGGGTGATGATCGTAATATCCAGGCAACTTATATTTATGGAGAACCGGTATATGTCAAACAACAAGACCACGAAAATATCCAATAAAAAGATTCTTCTGCTGCTTGGAATAGGCGTGGCATGTGCGGTGTTGCTTAAGCGCGATACACCACAGATCAAGCCTTGATTACATTTTCAGGTGCAAAAAAGATGCATCTATTGGGCAGATGTATTAAAATTAAAACATCTTTTGAGGTGTTGCTGGTCAACACCTTTTTTATTTTTTGATTTGCTTTTTAGGTATCTACCCATGACCGTTCATATGAGCGTAATGATCTCAGCTGAAGACATTCAAGCTAAAGTCAAAGAGCTTGGTGCAAAAATTAATGCTCACTATGCCCATAGTGACAAAGAACTTGTTCTGATTGGTTTACTGCGTGGTTCAATCATTTTTATGGCGGATTTATGTCGTGAAATTACTAAACCGCATGAACTCGACTTTATGACGGTATCAAGTTACGGTGGCGGTACGGTTTCAACGCGCGATGTGAAAATTTTAAAAGATCTGGACGGCGAAATTCGCGGTAAAGACGTGCTCATTATTGAAGATATTATTGACTCCGGCAATACCCTCAGCAAAGTTCTAGAAATTTTAACCACCCGTAATCCGAATTCTATTGAACTGTGTACTTTAATCAGCAAACCTTCACGCCGTGAAATTGATCTTGAAGTGAAATTTTTAGGCTTTGAAGTAGAAGACAAGTTTATTGTCGGTTACGGCTTAGACTATGACCAGAAATATCGTCACATTCCCTTTATTGGTGAAATTGGTCTTTAATATAAAGCGTTAATATTTAAAGTGGCTACAGGCCACTTTTTTATGGGCTGTATTTTTGTCTAAACAAAAAAGCAACAGTTTTTAGCAGGACTCATCTGGTGAATGTTGCATAAATGATTAATTATAAAAATGAAAGCGTAATGAAAAGATATAAATAAACGATAAATGGAGAAGACATATGTGGACACTTATAGTTGCCATCGTAGTAGGTTTTATTGCAGGATTAATTGCGCGTGCTATTCACCCTGGAAATGATAAGTCAGGATTTATTGTTACCACCTTGCTGGGTATCGCCGGTTCTTTACTAGCAACTTACGGTGGACGTTTACTCGGACTGTATGATGAGAACTCAGCAGCAGGCTTTATTGCATCCGTAATCGGTGCCCTCATTATTTTGTTCATATACAATATGGTAACTAAAAAATCACGCGTTTAAATGTTGATTTAAAATAATCAATGTTACCGTTAAAAAAAGCACCTCATCAGGTGCTTTTTTTATGCGTCTATTGAAAAAGCACTATGTTTATAAACCTAATTCTTTCCAAATTTGTTGAATTTCTTGCGCAGAACGAACACCCATCACTTTAAAACCGTTAGAGAAAACAATTGCGGGAGTTCCATTTAAACCTAAAGATTTACCCAAACTCATATTACGCTCAATCGGATTTGCACAGGTATTTTTAGCACTCGGCTGAATCCCCTTGCTGATCAGATTTGACCAAGCTAAAGCTGGATCTTTCTCACAAAATACCTGTTTGGAAACAGCAATAGACTGGGTTTTGATTGGATAAATAAAGGTATAAAGGGTGACATCATTTAACTTGTTTACTTCAGCCTCAAGTTGTTTACAATACGGGCAATTGGGGTCAGAAAAGATTGCGATCTGGCGTTTACCATTACCTCGCACAATTTTCACCGCATCCTGCAAAGGCAGTTTTTTCCAGTCAATACTGTTCTGTTCAAGCACTAAATCTTGGGTCAAATTTTTCTGATCACTTAAGCGGTACATGGAACCCACCAGAATGTGTTGCGCATCTTCCCCCACATACACCACTTGCCCATCCATTGAACCGCTGTAAATGCCTTTCATCTCGGTGCTTTGAATGTTTTCTATCTTCAATTTAGGATGTTGCTTAGTCAGGTTAGTTTTAACCGTATCAACATTTGCCAAAGTTAAGCTGGAAATAAAACTGACCAAGGCGAATGCCAATGTTTTTTTAATCATCTGTTTTGCTCATTGCTTCAAAAATCTTTCCCGCTGATTCTACTCAAAAACCAGCCAGATAATCTTAAAATTTTAGATGCCCTTACGCAAAGTACACATATTTGCTCATCTAGGTTTCACGTGGAACATTAACCAGATTTATAGCGGATTTATTTCAACCGAGACATGCACAATTTCATCATGAATGGATAAGGCTTCACGAACCTGATCTGCAGTCAGATTAGAATCGGTGGCTAAAGCCAAAATACAGGAAAATTTCCCTTTACCCACTTTCCAGACATGCAGGTCGGTAATTTCAACCCTGGAAAATTCAGCAATCACTTCCCGAATTTCTTCAACGACTGGATGATCCATCTCTGCATCGAGTAAAGTTTTTCCTGTCTCCTTGATCAGGCCAATCGCCCATTTTGCCACCAGAATTGAACCGATAATCCCCAACAGCGCATCCAGAAAACCCCAATCTAAATACTTTGCAGCAAACAGCGCAATAATGGTAAATACTGAAGTCACGGCATCTGCCACAACATGCATAAATGCCGCTTTCTGGTTTAAGTCATGATGTGCCTGAGCGTGCTCATGTTGGTGATGGTGATGGTGATGGTGATGGTGATGGTCATCATGCAGCAACCACGCGCAGATTAAATTAATTATGAGGCCTAAAATTGCAATTGGAATGGCCTAGTTATAGTGAATATCTATGGGATTTATTAGTCGTTCTATTGATTGGAATGCCATAAATATCGCCACCACCATCAATAAGATCGCGCTGCTATATCCGGCTAAAATTTCAATTTTCCAGGTGCCAAAACTAAAACGGCTATCTTGTGCATAATGGCGCGCAGAACGATAGGCAAAATAAGCCAGTCCCAAGGCCAGCATATGTGAACTCATATGCCATCCATCTGCAAGCAATGCCATAGAGTTGTAAATCCACCCCCCAATCACTTCTAATAGCATCATCACTGCCGTTAGAATAGTGGCCCATAGAATACGTTTCTGGGCGAGGGGATTACCTTCATCAAACTGATGAGCGTGTGTTCTGTTCAATGCGGATTTTTGCATAATCTTAATATTTAAATATACTCCCCCATAGTATATTTATTTTTGGAGTAGAGTGGTGGGTCATTTACATCAAGACAAGAAAATTCACAATCGAGTCAAACGCTTACAAGGGCAAATTAACGCCGTAGAGCAAGCCTTAAACAGCCCTCAACATTCATGTATTACGGTATTACAGCAAGTCGCTGCCATTAAAGGCGCGGTGAATGGTCTGATGAATGAATTAGTTGAATCACATTTGCGACATCATGTGCTTGGTGAACAGACTGAAATTAATGAGCAGCAACTGGCTGAATTTTTAAAATTATTAAAGCGTTATAGTTAAATGATTTACATCTTCTAAATTGACCTCTAAACCTGATAAGAATTAATCTATAGTTCTTCTTTTTTTCTGTAAATATTCGCTATTTGCCACATCATCTAGCGGCTGTTTCTGTGACCCTACATGACGACTCAACAATCATGGCAACCCTTTTTAATGGTCAGCCTGGCACTTTGTATTGGAACCATTGGAACCGCGCTTGCTAGTCCCTTATATCCAATCTATCAAGAGCTATGGCATCTATTACCCAGCCATATTACTTACATCTTTGTCGCCTATATGTTCGGCTGTCTGGCGACCTTATTGTTTTTAGGTCGAACCAGCAACAGTTTTGGTTTTATACGTACATTACAAACCGGTATCGTGTTTGTCATATTGGGTTTAGCCCTTTCATCTGTTGCATCGAATGCACTTTGGCTGGGATTAGGTCGCTTTGTGATTGGCATTGCCTCCGGACTGATCAGCACCTCTGCAATGCTCGGGTTAATCACCACTATTCCAGACAGTCATAAGCAAAATGCACCCCAATTAAGTTCTATCATTACCGTGATTGGTTTTGGACTGGGGCCGTTTATTGGTGGGCTGATTGCCCAGTTCTCTAGCCAGCCTTTAGTTACCCCTTATTTACCGATTATTGCCGCTGCGATTTTATGTTTTTTTGGTTTATTTATGGTTAAAGTTCGGCAATTTAAAGTCCAACCTTTTTCAATCGCACCGCATTTAGAAATGCCAGCAGCGCAACATCAAGCCTTGTTCTTTATTGCCGGTTTCACTGCATTTAGTGCTTTTGGGGCCTTTAGTTTATTTGCCTCGCTTTCTCCCTCTTTTGTGAAAGACCTGATTCCCTGGCACGGGCCTTTGGTCAGTGGTTCAGCCATTGCCAGTATTTTAATGGTTTCCGCCCTAGTACAATTTCTTGCTAAAAATCTTCCAGCTGGCAAGAGCCTGAATTTAGGACTGATAACGCTCGTACTAAGCTTTATTTTACTTGGCTTATGTATGAGTATGCAGTGGAGCATTTTGTTCTTTATGAGCGATATTTTGGTCGGTGTAGGACATGGATTTGGCTTGATGGGAGCATTCGGTCTAATTCACCAGATGACCACAACAGATAATCGTGCTGCAGTAATGTCGACCTATTTATTTATTGGTTACTTAGGCACGATTGTGCCGATTATTGCAGTCGGTTATTTAGCCGATCATTTTGGTCTAACTCTGGGTGTTTTAGGATTTTGTATAGGCGTGGGTTTACTCTGTCTTGCGCTATTATTCTGGCGTCAGAAAATTTCATCATAAAAAAACCGCCTTTCTTTGAAGGCGGTTTTTTAAAATTAAGTAAGATTACTTTCCAATACAGAACGATCCGAAAATTTTTCCTAACAAATCATCTGCACTAAACTCACCGGTAATCTCGGACAAGGCATTTTGGGCCAGACGTAAAGACTCCGCCACCAGCTCCCCGGCCTGATACACCACCAACTGCTCATGCGCTTCTGCCATATACACCTGAGTACGCTTCATTGCGTCCAAATGACGGGTACGGGCAATAAAGGCATCTTCTTCAGGTTGGAAGCCTGCATGCGCTGTAATCGCATCTATAAGCGACTGAACACCAGTTTCCCGCTTGGCAGAAACCGTAATGTGACGGAAACCCTGATAATCGCCAATTTCTGCAGCTGCACCAGTTAAATCACACTTGTTGGCAATCAGCATTAGACGGCGAGGTTCCAGATGATCGGGGAAATAGTTTTGGGCCAGTTGCAAAGGATCTTCGCCTTGGCTTAAGTCATAGACCAACAGCAACAAATCGGCTTGTTCAATTTCTTTAATCGCACGGCGAATGCCTTCTTTCTCGACAATATCGCCGGTTTCACGCAAACCAGCGGTATCGGTCAGAGTAATCGGCAAGCCATTTAAGATAATTTTTTCATGCAGCACATCACGGGTGGTACCGGCAATATCGGTCACGATGGCGCGCTCATTTCCGGCCAAAGTATTCAACAAGGACGATTTACCTGCATTGGGTTTGCCAGCAATCACCACCTGTAAACCTTCACGCAACAACTGGCCTTGGCGGGCAGACTTTTGTACCGCAGTCACCGAGCTTTGCACATCTTCAAGCAAAGCCAAAATTTTGCCGTCCGCCAAAAAATCAATTTCCTCTTCCGGGAAATCAATCGCCGCTTCCACATGCAAACGCAGATGAATCAGTTTCTCTAAAACGCTATTGACTCGGGTCGAGAACGCCCCTTGCAAAGATCGTACTGCTGAACGTGCCGCTGCTTGTGAGGTTGCATCAATCAAATCGGCAATCGCTTCCGCTTGCACCAGATCCAGCTTGCCATTTTCAAAGGCACGCATGGAAAACTCGCCGGCTTTGGCCGCAATTGCACCCAGTTCAAGTAAACGGCCCAGCAAGGCATTTTGAATCACAGGTCCACCATGACCTTGCAGCTCCACCACATCTTCACCGGTAAAGGAGTTGGGGTTGGGAAAGCAAATCGCCAGACCCTCATCCATGACTTCTCCCGCTGCATCATAAAACTGACGGAAACCGGCAAAGCGGGCTTTGGGTAAAGCCTTTTGCGTTAAGGCTTCTGCAATAGCATAGGATTTTGGACCTGACAGACGAATCACCCCCACACCACCACGGCCGGGCGGAGTTGCAATTGCAGCAATCGTTGTTCGGTTTTGCATAAAATTCACCTAAAAAATCCCAAATCACAGCCAAATAAAAATCCGCCTAAGATTACCATCTTAAGCGGATTTATTCAGCTCTTCGCAATCAGTCGTTACTTAAACAACGTCACGTTTTTCGCGTTCTTTCGCCACACCTTTGTTGATCAAACTTTGCTGCAAGATAGTAATACTGTTGTTGACAATCCAGTACATTACCAAGCCCGCAGGGAAGAACAACATAAATACGGTAAAGATAATCGGCATGATTTTGAAGACTTTCGCCTGCATCGGATCAGCCGGTTGCGGATTTAGAGACTGTTGGATAAACATGGTCAAGCCCATCAATAACGGCAGGATAAACCAGGGATCCATTGCAGATAAATCTTGAATCCAGCCTAACCACGGTGCATGACGCAGTTCCACTGACTCCATCAATACCCAGTACAGTGCAAGGAAAATCGGCATTTGCATCAACAGTGGCAAACAACCTGCAAGCGGATTGACTTGTTCACGTTTGTAAAGTGCCATCATTTCTTGCGAGAAACGCATACGGTCTTCACCGAATTCTTCTTTCATACGCTGCATTTCAGGTGCAATGACACGCATTTTTGCCATAGAGCGGTAGCTCTTAGCAGATAATGGCCAAAGAATTAACTTCACCAAGATAGTCAATAAAATAATTGCCCAGCCCCAGTTACCCACTAATCCGTGGAAGAACTCTAAGCCAACGAACAATAATTTAGCAATAGGCCATAACCAGCCATAATCAACAGTTTGATTTAAACCAATTGCCAGATCTTTCAGTTCAGACTGAACTTTAGGACCTGAATAGAAGGTTGCATCCAATTCAGCTGCAGTACCGGCAGGCACATTGATCATCGGTGAAGTAAAACCAATAATATTCATATTATCAGTAGATTGACGCGATTCCAGTTTCGCACTATACGGCTGACCATTGGCTTGCGTCAGTTTAAGATCCCCTGGAATCCAGGCACTGACGAAATAATGTTGAACAACACCAACCCAGCCGCCTTTCGCTTCAACATTCAATTTTTCTTCATTGAAGTTGGCAAATTTAAGCTTGTTGTAATGTTCGTCAGGTGTACCCCAAGCCCCACCCAGGAATGTGCCGAGTGTGAAAATACCTTGGTCTGATTTACCCGGATCATCCGAATTGTCACGTTTGATTTGACCAAACATTTGACCTTGCCAGTTCTGAGCACTACGGTTCACAACTTTATGGTTCACAATAATCGGGTATTCACCTTGTTTAAAGGTAAATGTTTTGATGATTTCTACACCATCAGGCGTTTTATAAACCATAGGTACTGATAAAACTTTAACTGCTTTACCATCTTTGGTTGCTTCAGCTTTAGCATCGGCCAAAGTATAAGTTGCTTTTTCCACTTCATACACCGGACGACCATTACGATTGCTGTCCGGGCCATTTAAACCAATCAAGCCAGACTGAGCAACGTAAGTACGTTTTGCATCACTTTCCAGCATGACAAACGGTTCATCGCTGTCTTTATTTTTGTCATGATTGAGCAATTCAATACGAACAATGTCACCACCTTTAGGATTAATCCAGAGATGATAAAGGTCAGTTTGTACTGAAATAAGCTGTTGACTTACAGGTGCAGTGGCATCTGTTGTAGTTTGCTGAGTGGCAATATTTGCTTGAGGCATGTCAGACGCTGCCGGAGCTGTTTGAGCATTTGGCAAATCTGCAGATACTTCATGCGAAACCACGGCAGCATCTTGCTGCGGTTTAGTCTCTGCATGACCATAATCTTTTTGCCAAGCCAAAATAAGCAAATATGCGACGACAAACATAGCCCCTAGAATTGCAAACCTGGCCCATTGTTGCATATCTATTATCCCAAGTAGTTAGAGTGATTTCGGTTCAATAAACGATCACGAAAGGGTACAGCAACGTGAAGCGTTTGAGAATCCATTTGCTGAAATGAAATAAAACGAATTGCTTTTGGGGGAACAGGGTCATAACCCGAGCCACCCCAAGGATGACAACGACAAATACGTTTAGTAGCTAACCACGCACCACGCACAGCACCATAACGATGGACTGCTTCTAAAGAATATTGAGAACATGTTGGAATATAACGACAGCGGGGTCCCAATAAAGGACTAATCGCGATCTGATAGAATCGAATCAACCAATGCAGTAAACGTACCATTGGCCTTCTCTACTTTTGTGGGGAGGGAGCTATCTTTTTATGCTTATTGGCAAGGCGCTGCAATTTCTGCCAAGCAAATTGTAATTGCTGTTGCAATTCTGCATTAGGGATTGCTTCAATGCCGACTTTAGGCATGACCACAATATCTAATAAATCTAATTGCTGTTGATGTAGGCGAAAACTTTCGCGAGCAAGACGTTTTACTCTATTTCTTTCATGTGCGCGACGCACTTTTTTCTTGGCAACAACAATACCCAAACGGCTTGAGGGCTGTTCGGAATTTTTTGCCAAAAATAAGAAGTGGGGTTGGTGCACTTTAAAAAGTGCACCATCAAACACACTTTTATAATCGGCAGCACAGCGTATACGTACGTCCGTGCTGAAGCCATAAAGTGTCATGACACCCAAAATCGTAATAACTTAACTAATTAAACAGTTAAGTCACGACGACCTTTTGCACGACGACGAGCTAATACTTGACGACCAGCTTTAGTAGCCATACGAGCACGGAAACCATGAACACGCTTACGCTTTAATTCTGATGGTTGGAATGTACGTTTCATATTGAAACTCCAAAAATGATCTTCTATGAAGGTTCGCGATTTTAGTGGTCATTCAGTGAGCTGTCAATCAAAAACAAACTTTCTTTCAAAATAAGGGCTTTTTTTCAAAAAATAATGAAAATGGAATTTTTTATTACACTAAAAATTGTTTTAATTTTACACACAATATAAGTTGTTGATTAATAATACAACATAAGTTATAAACAGAAATATTCACAACATTATCCACAACTTAATGTTGATAAGATTATTTTCCTGGTTTTTGAATTTAAATTTAAAAATATTTAAAGTTATCCCCATTGACAAGGGTTCTTATAATTAAATTCAAATTTATAAATTTAAAGTTATTACTATTAGGGAGCCGTTTTTCTGTGGAAAAGCCATTTTTAATTTTTATAAACATGAAGTTAACTTGTGGATATCCATGTTTTTATAAGCTGGTTAATTTGTGGATAACTTTATGATATATTTTATCCACAGCTTGCGGATAAGGTTATCCACATCATGATTTAAATTTAAAGTCAGACTGAATTTTGCTTTTTTAAGTGATATTTCTTTAATTTTGCCATGACAGATGTGGATAACTTCGATAGAATGGCGACCCGCTTGGTCGGGCTCAAAATGATTTTTTATAATTAATGGAATAAATAGGGGTTTTACATGCTTTGGACAGACTGTTTAACTCGTTTGCGACAAGAGCTTTCGGGTAATGTCTTTACAATGTGGATTCGCCCATTGGTTGCCGAAGAGCTTAACGACACATTAAAACTTTATGCACCGAATCCGTATTGGACCCGTTATATTCAAGAACATCATCTTGAGCTGATCACGATCTTGGCAGAGCAAATGTCTGAAGGTCGGGTGCGTAAAGTTGAAATTCTGGTGGATTCCCGTCCTGGTGCCATTCTGTCTGCCAATGAACAACCGGCAACCACGACTGCTGCTTTGCAATCGGTTGCCACACCCATGGCTAGACCGCGAAAGGAAAAAGAAGAATCTGTCGCAAAAAATAGCCGTAAGCGCTTATTGAATCCCCTATTTACTTTTTCGTTGTTTGTTGAAGGTCGCTCGAACCAGATGGCAGCGGAAACCTGCCGTAAAGTTTTAACCCAATTGGGTGCTTCGCAACATAATCCTTTATTTTTATATGGCCCGACAGGTCTGGGTAAAACCCATTTAATGCAAGCAGTGGGGAATGCTTTATTACAAGCCAAACCCAATGCGCGCGTGATGTATATGACTGCCGAAAGTTTTGTGCAAGATTTTGTCAGCTCATTGCAACAGGGCAAGGTTGAAGAATTTAAGAAAAATTGTCGCTCGCTGGATTTGTTGCTGGTCGATGATATTCATTTGCTGGCCGGCAAAGAAGCCAGTTTGGTGGAGTTTTTCTATACGTTTAATGCTTTGCTGGATGAATCGAAGCAAATTATTTTAACTTCGGATCGTTATCCTAAAGAACTGACTGAACTGGATGCACGTCTGGTTTCGCGTTTTTCTTGGGGCTTGTCTGTGGGTGTGGAACCGCCGGATATTGAAACCCGTATCGAAATTTTGCTGAAAAAAGCGGAAAACATCGGGGTGGATTTGCCGCGCAATTGTGCTTTATTTGTGGCACAACAGGTTGTTGCCAATGTCCGTGAACTTGAAGGTGCACTCAATAAAGTCGTGGCTATTTCACGTTTTAAAGGCACCGCGATTGATTTGGAAGTCGTCCGGGAATCGTTAAAGGATGTCCTCGCGATTCGTGCCCGAACCATCAGTACTGAAAATATTCAACGGGTGGTGAGTGAATATTTCCGTATTCCGCTAAAAGAAATTGTCGGTCCGAAACGTACCCGTATTTATGCACGTCCTCGTCAGCTTGCGATGGGGTTGGCGCGTGAATTGACTGGCGATAGTTTTCCCGAAATTGGTATGGCATTTGGGGGACGCGATCACAGTACCGTGATGCATGCCTGTGAGAAAGTTTTGAGCCTGCGTGAACAAGATCCGATCTTTAATGAAGACTATAAAAACCTGCAACGTTTGTTGCAAAGTTGATCGAATTTGATCAAATTCTATTCTTGCAATGCGGCATATTCTGCCGCATAGTACACTGCTAAAAAACACATTTATTTATTATTTATCTTCAGTAGTTAGAGGAATGTACCGTGCGTTTGAAAATCGCGAAAGAAAGCTTACTTAATGTTCTGTCACATGTCGTAGGAGCGGTTGAACGTCGCCATACTTTAAACATTCTGTCTAATGTCAAAATTCAAGTCAGCAACGAATCCTTAACCATCACCGGTTCGGATTTGGAAGTGGAATTGGTGGCCAGTACGACCTTGGCTGAAGGTGCATGCTTGCAAGTGGGCGAAACCACTGTGCCTGCACGCAAGCTGATGGATATCTGTAAATCATTACCGACTGCGGCATTGATTGACCTGCAAATTACTGAAGATCGCTGCATTTTGAAATCGGGTAATAGCCGTTTTGTGTTGGGTACATTACCTGCAGAAGACTATCCGCTATTGAGCACTGAAAATGCGCAGGGTACGCAAGTGACGGTAACGCAGCGCGAGTTAAAACGCCTGTTTGAAAAAACTGCATTCGCCATGGCCGTGCAAGATGTGCGTTTTTATTTAACGGGTACTTTGCTTGAAATTGATCAAAACCAGCTTCGTGCCGTGACTACTGACGGTCACCGCTTGGCTTTATGTGAAACCACAGCCACATCTACGGCAACACAGGCCATTCAAGCGATTGTGCCACGCAAAGCAGTCGCGGAATTACAACGTCTGCTCAGCATTGAAGATGAGCAATTGTCGCTAATCATTGGTCGCGAATTATTGAACGTGACCATTAGTGCGCCAAGCCGCGACAAAGAACAGGGCAATATCACGGTTCGTTTCACCACCAAATTAATTGATGGCAAATTCCCGGATTACCGTCGTGTGATTCCACGTGGTGGCGATAAAAACGTATCGATTGCTCATGATGTATTTAAACAGTCTTTGCAGCGTGTCGCAATTTTAAGTAATGAAAAATTGCGCGGTGTATTCCTGAATTTTAGTGCTGACACTTTGCAGCTTCGCGCCAATAACCCCGAGCAAGATGAAGCGATTGAAGATCTAGCGATTCAATATGCGGATGCACCGATGGAAATGTCGTTCAATGCGCAATATTTACTGGATGTACTTGGTGCGTTGGATGGGGATGATGTCTATATGACCATGACTGAAGCCAACCAATCGGTATTGGTACACGATCCAGTGCAACAAGATCAAACCTATGTGGTTATGCCAATGCGGGTTTAATTTGCAGCTTTCTTAGCAGATCAAATTATGTTTATTACGCGTTTAAATATAGAACGTGTTCGAAATTTAAAAGCGGTTGCACTCCAAGAGTTGCAGCCGTTTAATGTCTTTTATGGCCAAAATGGTTCAGGCAAAACCTCGATTCTAGAGGCCATTCATTTGCTGGCGACCGGACGTTCTTTTCGAACCCATATCCCCAAAAACTATATTCAAAATGAAACCAGTGACGCAATTGTTTTTGCGCAATCTGCGACTGAAAAAATTGGCATGCAAAAACTGTTGTCAGGCGAGCAACTGATTAAAGTCAATGGGGATAATATTGCAACTCAGGGGCAACTGGCTAAGATTTTGCCTTTACAGCATATCGATCCACAAAGTACCGACATTATTGACTACGGAGCCAAACCACGGCGCCAATTGATAGACTGGCTGATGTTCCACGTGGAACCAGATTTTTATCATGCCTGGCAGTATTATTCACGGGCCTTAAAACAACGCAACAGTTTGTTGAAATCGAGACGAAATCTTAATCTGAATGATTTAGAACCTTGGAATAAAATGCTAGCCGAATATGGTGAAATACTGCATTCACAGCGCAGTGGAATCGTCGAGCAGTGGAAGATCTATTTTGAGCAGGATTTAAAACATTTATTGCCCCATCTGGAGATTCAGATGGAGTATGTTCCCGGTTTTCATAGCGAGCTGGGCTTGCTGCATGACCTCACTGTACATCATCAAAAAGACCTAGATAGACGCTATACTGAGTATGGTCCGCACCGTGCAGATTTACGTTTAAAAACAACACTGGGCGATGCTGATGTGGTGCTTTCACGCGGTCAAAAAAAGCTGCTGATTGTGGCCTTGAAACTGTCACAGATTGCAATGCTGCATGCCTGTAACAAGGAAACTGTGGTATTATTAGATGATGTGACAGCAGAATTAGATTTAACTGCACAGCGACGATTAATTGAGCGATTGAGCCAACTGGGTAGTCAAGTTTTTATTACCACTTTAGAGTATGAATCAGTAAAAAAACATTTACATGATTTGTCTATTTCATATCAATTATTCAATGTTGAAAACGGTCAAGTTCAAGTTGTTGTGCAATAGTTTTTTAGATTTTACCCATCTTTGGATAGACCTATATTTCACTAGGGAGAAACCATGAGTTCAGAAGATCAAGCTGCTTCTCAAACAGAACCAACCAATGAAAAGGCTTATGATTCCTCTAGTATCAAGGTATTACGTGGCCTCGATGCTGTTCGTAAGCGTCCAGGTATGTATATTGGTGATACTGACGATGGTTCAGGTTTACATCACATGGTGTTTGAGGTTGTCGATAATGCAATTGATGAAGCCTTGGCGGGTCACTGTGATGAAATCATAGTCACCATCCATGAAGATGAATCGGTGAGTGTTTCAGATAATGGTCGTGGTATTCCAACTGATATTCACCCAGAAGAAGGCGTATCTGCCGCTGAAGTTATTTTAACCATTCTTCATGCCGGCGGTAAGTTTGACGATAATAGCTATAAAGTATCTGGTGGTTTACATGGGGTAGGTGTTTCTGTTGTAAATGCCTTATCGAGTAAATTATTACTGAATATTCGTCGTGCCGGTAAAGTGTACGAACAAGAATATTGTCATGGCGATCCGGTTTATCCCTTACGTGCCATTGGGGATACTGATGAAACAGGAACAACGGTTCGTTTCTATCCAAGTACGCAAACCTTCACCCAAACCATTTTCAATGTTGATATTTTAGCGCGTCGTTTGCGTGAACTTTCATTCTTGAATGCGGGTGTTCGTATTTTATTGCGTGATGAACGCATCGATGCTGAACATCTGTTTGATTATGCAGGCGGTCTGTCTGAATTCGTAAAATATATCAATCAGGGCAAAACCCATTTGAATGATATTTTTCATTTCACCAGTCAAGTGCCGGAAACAGGGATTACTGTTGAAGTCGCTTTACAGTGGAACGATACCTATCAAGAAAACGTGCGCTGCTTTACCAACAATATTCCGCAAAAAGATGGTGGTGCGCATTTAGCCGGTTTCCGTGCAGCATTAACCCGTGGTTTAAACCAGTATCTGGATAGCGAAAATATTCTGAAAAAAGAAAAAGTCGCAGTGACTGGGGATGATGCACGTGAAGGCTTGACGGCGATTGTTTCAGTAAAAGTGCCAGATCCAAAATTCTCTTCACAAACCAAAGAAAAACTGGTTTCAAGTGAAGTTAAACCTGCTGTTGAGCAGGCGATGAACAAGGAATTTTCTGCCTATTTACTGGAAAATCCACAAGCGGCAAAATCAATTGCCGGTAAAATCATTGATGCGGCACGTGCACGTGATGCGGCACGTAAAGCACGTGAAATGACGCGTCGTAAGAGTGCACTTGATATTGCAGGTCTTCCAGGTAAATTGGCCGATTGCCAAGAAAAAGATCCGGCATTGTCTGAATTGTACTTGGTCGAAGGTGACTCTGCGGGCGGTTCTGCAAAACAGGGTCGTAACCGTAAGATGCAAGCGATTCTGCCACTAAAAGGTAAAATCCTGAATGTGGAACGTGCGCGTTTTGACAAAATGATTTCTTCGCAAGAAGTCGGCACGCTGATTACTGCACTCGGTTGTGGTATTGGCCGTGAAGAATACAATCCCGATAAATTGCGCTATCACAAAATCATCATCATGACCGATGCTGACGTCGACGGTTCGCATATTCGTACGCTGCTGTTGACTTTCTTCTTCCGTCAAATGCCTGAACTTGTGGAACGTGGTTATATCTATATTGCACAGCCACCGTTGTATAAATTGAAAAAAGGTAAGCAGGAGCAATATCTTAAAGATAATGATGCTCTGGAAACCTTCCTGATTTCAAATGCGATTGATGATTTGTCTTTGCATATTAGTGCTGAATCTCCTGCAATTACCGGTCAAGCACTGGCAAAAGTCATTGAAGATTACCAGGTTTCACAGAAAAGTTTGAACCGTTTAACCGTACGCTATCCTGCAAGTTTACTGGATGGTTTACTGGGTCTCGATGCATTCAAACTTGATCAAAATCATGATGAAGATTATGTGAAACAATGGTCTGAACAGTTACGTGCTGCGATTGAAAAATATCAGCCAAGTTTACGTCCTGAAATCAGTTTGGAAGTGTTTGAGAAAGAACATGCTGACGGTTCTAAGGTGGCACATTTCTGGCCACGTGTGACTATCTATGTACATAACTTGCCGCACTCCTATTTACTTGATTCTGGACTATTGGCCTCTGGTGAATATAAGCGTTTACTGCAAAATTCGAAGAGCTGGTTTAGCTTGCTTGAAGATGGTGCGTTTTTGCAGAAAGGTGAGCGTAAAATTAATGTCATAACTTTCCATCAAGTATGGCAGCATATTTTAGCTGATTCACGTCGCGGCATGATGATCCAGCGCTATAAAGGTTTGGGTGAGATGAATGCGGACCAGCTGTGGGAAACCACCATGGATCCTGAAAACCGTAACATGTTACAAGTCACCATTAATGACGCGATTGAAGCCGATCGTATGTTCTCTTGCTTGATGGGTGACGATGTAGAACCACGTCGTGCCTTTATTGAAGAAAACGCATTGAATGCAGATATCGACGCTTAGTGTATTGATAAGCTAAATTGTAAAAAGCATCCTTCGGGGTGCTTTTTTTATGCTATTTTTATTTAAATACGATTAACTTTTAGCCATCTTTGTTTTATAAAAATGACTTATTCCTCTGTCATGATGAGTCCTATACATAGCACATCATCATGCAATATTACGAGGTTAGTAGCATGGATAATCAACTGGAACAGATCCGGGATATTTGGAGCAATGCATTTTTTACCGGTAATTTTGAGGTGTTAGCTCAGTATGAGCATGAACAATTTAAGGTGGTTTATGAGCAGGAAGGTCGAGTTGAAAGCAATTTTACCCGTTATGAGCGCATTGCTCATGCAATGAAAAATGGTGTATGGAAACCGCAACAACCACTGATAGAATTTGAAGAGTTTGATTTTGATCAAGATTTGAAACGCTGTAAGGTTTTAATTGGTTTAGAGGATCAAAGAAAAATTCAGGAATTATGGGTCAATGAAGGTGCTTGGAAAATTATTGAACTGAGGTTTTTAAAAAGCAAAAAACCAACCACAGGATGAATAAAAGCTCTTATTTTCTTGAAAATAAGAATGTGGATAAGTCTATTTTTGTTTAATTAGAATGTGAAAATTAATTTATCCACAGCTTAAACTGATAATTTTATTTTAAATTCAAACTTGATTTTATCTGTATGGTGGATAAGTTTTTTAAATTTAAAAGTACGTTTTGAATTTAAACTTGATAGATTGTGATTTTTAAATTTAAAGACACTGTTATCTTTATGAGTAATATTCCTCTAAAAGTGTTGTGTAGAAAAATTAAAAAATCGCAGTACAGGTTTGAAATTGTACTGCGATCATATAATAAGCATCAGTTTAGTTTTGCTTAAGAGTGATAGATTGGCTTATTCGAAAGCACCTTCCAGTTCTTCCAGCTCCATCATCAGCTCTAACATTTGCTCTTCAGCCTGAGCCAATTTTACTTTTAACTCGGTTTGTTCGTTCATCAGCTTCAACAAATCATCTTTACGATTTGCTTCATATAATGCACTGTCACCGAGTAATGTTTCGATTTCCGCTAAACGGGGCTGTGTTTTGGCAATCTGAGCTTCAATTTTTTCAATATTCTTGCGAACAGGACGGCTGAGTTCACGACGGCGTGCAGCTTCTTTACGTTGCGCCTCTTTATCCAGTTTAGAAATCGTCGGTTTAACTTCCACTTGAGATTTCACCGGTGCAGCAGGTTGTTGACCTGATTTTATCATCTCGATACGGGCTTGGCGTAACCAGTCTGCATATGCAGTCAAATCACCATCAAACTCACGGCTTTGACCGCCATGAACCAGAATCAACTCATCACACACACTGGCAATCAGTTGACGTTCATGCGATACCAGCACCACAGCACCTTCAAAATCTTGTAATGCCATGGTTAATGCATGACGCATGTCCAAGTCTAAATGGTTGGTCGGTTCATCCAGAATCAAGACATTTGGACGTTGCCATACAATCAGTGCAAGCGCTAGACGGGCACGTTCACCCCCCGAGAAACTTTCACTTGGGGTATCCATGCGTTCGCCACTAAAGCCGAAACTGCCGAGGAAAGAACGCAAGCTTGCTTCACTGATTTTTTTATCGGCAATACGCGACAATTGCAGCATTGGACTGGCATTGCCATCCAAAGCATCCATTTGATGCTGTGCAAAGTAACCGATATTGAGCAGTTCAGAATCTTTACGCGTCCCTTGCAGCAGTTCTAAGTCACCGACCAATGATTTAATCAGCGTCGATTTACCTGCACCATTCATCCCGAGTAAACCAATACGACTGCTAGGCGTGATTTGTAAACTAACATTGGTCACAATCAGTTTGTCACCATAACCAATATCCGCATGCTCAAGTTCAAGCAGCGGTGAACTCATTTTAGTCGGTTCACGGAAGGAGAAGGTAAACGGTGTATCGACATGTGCTGCAGACAACTCTTGCATACGTTCAAGCTGCTTAATCCGGCTTTGCGCTTGTTTGGCTTTGGTGGCTTGTGCTTTAAAACGATCGATATATTTCTGTAAATGTGCGCGTGTTTCTAATTGCTTTTCATAGGCCTGTTGCTGCTGCGCCAAACGTTCGCTACGGGTACGCTCGAAAGTAGAGTAGTTCCCGGTATACAGAACAAGTTCTTGATTTTCAATATGTAAAATATGATCGGTAATTGCATCGAGGAAATCACGGTCATGTGAAATTAGAATCAGGGTGCCTTCATAGGCTTTTAACCAGTCTTCTAGCCATAAAATGGCATCCAAGTCTAAATGGTTGGTCGGTTCATCAAGTAACAACAGGTCTGAACGGCTCATCAATGTGCGCGCAAGGTTCAAACGCATACGCCAACCACCGGAAAAGCTTGAAACATCCAGTTGTGATTGGTGTTCAAAGAAGCCCAAACCTGCCATCAATTGTGATGCTTTAGACGGTGCAGAATAGCCATTAATTTCGTCAAAACGACCGTATAAATGTGCAAGCTCGTCATCGCTTAAGCTTTCTGGCTGATCTAATTTATTTTGAATTGTCCAAAACTCTTCATCACCCGATAAGACGAAATCAATCGCTTTCATATCTAAAGCTTTGATTTCCTGTGCCATATGGGCAACAGTCCAAACCGCAGGGCGAGTTAAAGAACCCCCATCCGATTCCATACCACCGAGCAGTGCAGAAAATAGCGTGGATTTTCCTGCACCATTTACACCAGTTAAACCAATTTTCCAGCCTGGATGGAGTTGCATGGATGCTTTTTGAAATAAAACACGTCCACTGCGACGTATAGAAAGTTGATCTAACTGAATCATTAAAATATCTAAATGAGAAGAATGGTGTGCGTATTCTAAAGGAACTGGCGGAGAAAAGAAAAAGACTGAGACATTATTATTTGGATAAAAGATGGGCTTTAAGTAAATAAATAAAAATGTGACAAGTTATACAAAAAATAGCCTTTCATCAGAAACAGAATTAAATCTCTATTTTTACTATGAAAACAAAACTATAGTCAGCTTATAAAGGAATATGTGAATAAGAATTAGGCGCTATCATGAAAAAAAGGATTTTAATTTTATCAACCGGACTGTTGTTCAGTTTTTCAACGTTGGCACAGGCAAAACAAAATATATGTGTTTTTGATCTGTTGGGAAAAGCTGGTGAATCTTATAAATTAATTGAAGAATGGGCTCTAGCCAGTAAAAACTGGGATGCAGATGTCAATTTAATGGCTTATCAAGATGAAGCCAAAGTCGAGCAAGACTTTAAAGCCGGCAAATGTGATGCCTTTTATATGACTTCCATGCGTGCACGTGCCTATAATAAATTTGCAGGCTCAATTGACGCTTTGGGCGGTGTACCGAGCAATCACATTGCGCAAAAAGCCATTTCTTTTGTGCTGGATAAACGCAATAAAAAACGGCTGGTGAGTAATATTGGCAATGAAAAGTATGAAGTTGCCGGAATTGGGCAGATTGGTACAGCCTATCTTTTTGTACGTGATAAATCTATTAATTCTATAGAAAAGGCAGCAGGTAAAAAGTTTGCCATTCTGCATTATGATCAGGCACAAAAAATTATTGTACAGCGTATTGGCGCAGTACCGGTAATGGCAGATATTTCGAATTTTGTGAAGAAATTCAATAATGGTGAAGTCGATATGATTGCTGCACCGGCCTATGCATTTAAACCCTTAGAAATTTATAAAGGTTTAGGCACCACCGGCACGATGATTAATTTTCCGGTGGTGAATGTCACTGCGGATCTCATTATTCGTCCAGATAAATTTCCATCCGGCTTCGCAGATCACTCTCGTGCTTGGTTTGTTCAACAATTACCAAAAACTTTTGCCATAGTTAAACGTATGGAAGCTGAAATACCGGCAAAATACCGCATGAATTTAAGCAAAGAAGACCAAGTGAAATATCAAAAAATTCTGCGTGAAGGACGAATTGATTTAACCAAACAAGGAATTTATGAGCCAACGATGATGACGGTATTGAAAAAAGCCCGTTGTACCGTGGAGCGAACCAATTTTGAGTGCTCTTTAAGTGGTGAATAACTCGAGTGTTGTGTAGTAATTTGTAAAATATCTTAAATTTTCTAAATGATTGCTAAAAAAATTATTTAGCAAGTTTATGATTTTATTATTAAATTTAAAAAGTATAAATCAACTGACATTTGAGTCGAAAAAAAATGGAGTAATTACTCTATTTTTTTTTAATAAACTTGCATAATATTTGTGCCATGGAAGGAAACTCGTCAAACAACAAGATTTTAAAAGGACTACTCTAATGAAAAAAACGATTCTGGCACTAGCTTCATTGGCTGCTATTGGTTTAGCAACCACAGCACAAGCAGCAAAAGTGGATGTTTGCGTATTTGATTTACTGGGTAAATCTGGTGAGTCTTATCAAATGGTGCAGGAATGGGCGCTAGCTGCCAAAGGCTGGGGCGCTGATATTAATTTAATTCCACGTCAAGACGAAGCTGTGGCTGATAATGATTTTAAAGCTGGCAAATGTGACGGCGTTTTTATGACAGCGATGCGTGCACGTCCATACAATAAATTTGTGGGTTCAATTGATGCTTTGGGTGGCGCACCCAGCAATGCCATTGCTCAACGTGCGATTACATTTGCACTGGATAAACGTAATGCTCCGAAAATGGTCAGTAATTTAAGCGGGAAAAAATATGAAGTTGCGGGTATTGCACCGTTAGGTTCAGCTTTTATTTTTGTACGTGATAAGAGTATTGATTCAATTGAAAAAGCAGCAGGTAAAAAATTTGCAGTATTGGGTTATGACGATGCGCAAAAAATTATGGTGCAACGTATAGGTGCACAAGCTGTGCTCTCGGATGTATCGAACTTTGTGGCGAAATTTAATAATGGTCAGGTGGATATGGTGGGTGCACCTGCCTATGCGTACAAGCCTCTAGAAATCTATAAAGGTTTAGGTAGCAATGGTGCAATGTTCAATTTCCCTGTACTTCAAGTGACGTCAGATTTTGTTATCCGTCCTGACCAGTTCCCAGCGGGTTTTGGGCAAAAATCGCGTGACTGGTTTGTGAAAAACTTGCCAAAAAGTTTTGCGATGATTAATCGTCTTGAAGCCAGTATTCCTGCCAAGTTTAAAATGACCCTAACTGCAGAAGATAAAACCAAATATCAAAAAATGTTACGCGAAGGCCGTATGGATATGACTAAACGTGGGGTTTATGATGCCAGCATGATGACGGTATTAAAAAAAGCACGTTGTTCTGTTGATAAAGCGAATTTCGAATGTTCACTTGGTGGTGAATAACTTTGATTTTAAAAAAGAAAGCCTAGATTATTTCTAGGCTTTTTTATCGAGTTAAATATGTCATTTTTGCCATTGTTGTTAGTCAAAAAACGCGTAATCTTAAAAAATAATGATATAAATTTTTTATCATAAACATGAAAGCAAGTATAAAAAGCTTGTAATTCAAGATGAATAAAAACTCAAAAGATTCAGTCTAAAACTGAATAAAAACAAAAAACAAGGATGAAAAGTCATGATGCAATGGTCTAAAGCGTTGCTACTGGGTATAGGTCTGTGTGCTGTAACCGGTATGAGTCAAGCAAAACAGGTGATGTGTGTATTCGATTTAGTCGGTAAAAGTGGTGATGTTTTTACCCTGATGAAAGATTATCAGTTAGCAGCCAAAAATTGGGGTGCGGATATTGAGTTACGTGTCGGCCAGAATGAAGCGGTCATTGCTGAAGATTTTAAAGCAGGTAAATGTGATGCGATTAGTGTTACAGGTATGCGTGGGCGCCAGTTTAACGATTTTACCGGATCTTTAGATGCCATTGGTGCGATCCCTGATTTAAAACTTGCGGTTAAAGTAATGCAAGGTTTAGCCAGCCCGACTTTTGCTAAACATATGTTGCGGGGAAAATATGAAGTGGTGGGTGTCATTCCAGTGGGCGATGCATTTTTAATGGTCAATGACCGTAGCATTAACACGATTGCTAAAGCAGCGGGTAAAAAAATTGCAGTCTTGGATTATGATGAAGCACAAAAAATTATGGTTCAGCAAATTGGGGCACAGGCGATCAGTGCCGATGTTACCAATTTTGGGGCCAAATTTAATAATGGTCAGGTCGATATTATTGGCGCACCGGCTGCTGTATTTAAACCGCTAGAATTGCACAAAGGTTTGGGTAATAAAGGTGCGATTGTAAATTATCCAATTTTACAGGTGACCGGTAATATTATTATCCGTCCAGATAAATTCCCGGAAGGTTATGGCCAAAAATCACGTGAATGGGTGAGAGGTCAGCTACCGCGTGCATTTGGTATTTTGGGGAAAATGAAAGCGGATATTCCACAAAAATATTGGATGCAAATTCCTGCAGCGGATAAGCCGGGCTATCAAAAAATGATGCGCGAATCACGTGTCGATTTAACCAAACGTGGTATTTATGATAAACGGATGATGAAATTATTATGGCAATTCCGTTGTAAAGAAGACCCGAAAAATTTTGAATGTAGTCTTCAGGATGAGAACTACAAACAATCTTGATAAAAATACTCGGATTTGACTTTAAATCTGTAGAGACTGACCATATATTGGGTATGCTATACTTGAAATATGGTCTTTATCTTTTAAAGACAACTGAATTGAACAGAGGAATCCAACATGAATGCCCAAGCTCTGGTGCTGACCGACAATGCTGCGAATAAAGTACGCCAATTGCGTGATAGTGAAGGCAACCAAGAATTAATGTTACGCGTTTATGTTACAGGTGGTGGCTGTTCTGGTTTCTCTTATGGCTTTAACTTCGCTGAAAGCATGAATGAAGATGATGCTGAATTTATCAATGGCGATGTGAAAATGCTGGTCGATTCTTTGAGTTACCAATATCTTGTCGGTTCAGAAGTCGATTATATTGAAGGTTTAGAAGGATCACGTTTTGTGGTTCAAAACCCCAATGCAACTACAACTTGTGGTTGTGGTTCTTCTTTCTCACTTTAATAAAAAATTTAAAAAAAAGCCCGTCTTATTGAGAGGGCTTTTTTTCATTAAAAACAAAAATTAAGTAAGCTGGTGTGAAAATATCATTAAAAAATTATGCTTCTAGTTTTGCGGCTTCCAGAATATCAAAAATAACCGTCGTCACATCTTGGCTTAAATCACGATTGTTAAAAATTTCATGCGCCGTAATGGTCACATCTGTATCACTTGGCAGTAAGCGTTGTTCTTCTTCAATCAACTGCTGAATGGGTAATAAGGTCTGTTTTATTTCTAAATGCAGAATATCTTCGAACTCAAGATTTTCATCTTCCAGTTCAATCAGTTGTTCGTTTAAAAATGGCAATAAAATAGAATGGAGGTAAGGTTGAATCTCAATAATATCAAAGATTTCAATCTCACGAGTTTGCTCAATTGTACTAATGTGATCATTCATTTCAATCAGAATATGGTAGTAACTCACACGCGTCTCCAGAGATTTTATGTTGTCATTTATTGACATCACAATAGCATGAAATGAGCCTGATTTCCGATCTATTGCCCTGTATATGCTTATAAAAAGTAAGGGATTTTTGCATTGTATCTTGGTCGTGGCTTAACGTGCCTGTAATAAAGCCAAATCGGCTGCCGATAATCTGAAATTTTGCATCTGTTGATCTTTCATTAGGGGGTACATCAGCGCTTGAGGATCTTGATTGTGTTCTAAGCCGAGTGCATGTCCAAATTCATGCGCCAGGGTTAGACGTAAATCGTCTGCTGACTCGAATTCATAAATATTAATTTGCTTGCCATTAAATAAGCCTTTATCAAATAAATGCGGTCGAAAGCGCTGATTAAATTGCTCGACAGATTGATTTAACTGATGGTTAATTTGGTTCAGTTCATCCACATGGCTATTCAGTTGCTGAATTTTTTGGTTGTACAAATTGATTTCCTGTTCTAGGGTAAAAATTTGTTGTTGTAATTGATGACGTTGTTGTATGAACTGATCGCGTTGCGCAGGGTTTATCCCACCATTGTGATTGAGCATGGCAATTTTCTGATTATATTGACTTAATTGTGCATTAAGCTGGTTTTTTTTAGCCTCAAGCAGGGCATTGGTACGGTTTAACTCTTCTTTAGATTGTTTGAGATTTTGATTTTTATTCGACCAGATTTTTTGGTTTTGTTCGATATTGCCTAGATGTTGGCGGCGTTGATTCGATTCATCTTGACGTTGATCATAAATTAAATGAATCGCCAGTGTGGCATTTGGATCATAGACAAAATAATCTTTGCCTGTACCTTGTTTCCAAATATCCGTGGCTTGTTGGCTAATGAGCTGCACTTCATTTACAGTTAAGCCAAAACGCGGATCGACTTCTGCAATACGATAACGCAAGCGTATATCGAATGGATGCTGAATACGGTCCAATAGAGTATTGTGCCGAATTTGTGGATGGTTTCGAGTTTGATAAGTCATGAGCAAAAAGAACATGACCAAAAGGCAGAGCACAACCAAGCGCATAAGGGCTTAAAAAAGTTATTTATTTAAATTACTGTATAACATTTATCCAGATTATAAAAATAAAAAACCGCGCTTTCGCGCGGCCTTTTTTAACTTTTCAAATCAAGTTAAAGCGACAAATTATTTTTTGTCATCTTTAACTTCAGTGAACTCAGCATCTACAACGCCGTCGTCCGCTTTTTGAGATTGACCTGCATCACCTTGGAAGGCATTCGGGTCAAAACCTTCAGCACCACCTTGAGCGCCTTGCGCAGCTTCATAAGCACGTTGGCTAATCGGCATAATGATGTTTTGTAGCGCTTCAGTTTTCGCTTTGATTTCTTCAACATCATTTTCTTTAGTTGAAGCTTCAAGCTCAGAAACCGCAGTTTCGATTGCAGTTTTTTCGTCTGCAGTGACTTGTTCGCCAAGATCTTTTACTGCTTTTTGCGCGCTAGCAACAAGAGCATCTGCTTCGTTACGTGCTTTAGCAAGTTCTTCGAACTTACGATCTTCTTCAGCATTCGCTTCAGCATCTTTAATCATCGCTTCAATTTCAGCATCGCTCAAACCTGAGTTTGCTTTAATTTGAATTGATTGTTCTTTACCCGTGCTCTTGTCTTTGGCAGACACTTTCAAAATACCATCAGCATTGATGTCGAAAGATACTTCAATTTGTGGCACACCACGTGGAGCAGGTGGAATGTCGCCCAATTGGAAGTTACCCAACAATTTGTTTTGCTGCGCCATTTTACGTTCACCCTGGAACACAGAAATGTCTACAGCAGGTTGGTTGTCAGCAGCAGTTGAGAACACTTGAGATTTCTTCGCAGGAATCGTGGTGTTTTTCTCGATGATTGCAGTTAACACGCCGCCCATGGTTTCAATACCAAGCGTCAACGGCGTTACGTCTAGAAGCAATACGTCAGTTTTGTCACCAGACAATACTGCACCTTGAATCGCCGCACCCATCGCAACCGCTTCGTCAGGGTTCACGTCTTTACGTGGCTCTTTACCGAAGAATTCTTGAACTTTTTGTTGAACCATTGGCATACGTGATTGACCACCTACCAAGATTACGTCAGAGATGTCTGAAGTCGAAAGACCAGCATCTTTTAGTGCAATACGGCAAGGCTCAATGGTACGCGCAACTAAGTCAGCAACTAAACCTTCAAGTTTTGAGCGAGTTACGTTGATCACCAAGTGTTTAGGACCAGTCGCATCAGCTGTGATGTACGGAAGGTTGATTTCAGTTGCGTTAGAAGAAGAAAGCTCAATTTTTGCTTTTTCCGCAGCTTCTTTCAAACGTTGTAACGCAAGTGGATCTTGTTTTAAGTTAAAGCCTTGTTCTTTCTTGAACTCTTCAACCAAGTATTCAATGATTGCGTTATCGAAGTCTTCACCGCCTAGGAAAGTATCACCGTTGGTCGACAATACTTCAATTTGCTGGTCGCCATCTAGGTCAGCAATTTCAATGATGGATACGTCGAAAGTACCACCACCCAAGTCGTAAACCGCGATTTTACGATCGCCTTCTTTTTTGTCCATACCGAACGCAAGAGCCGCAGCAGTTGGTTCGTTGATGATACGTTTAACATCAAGACCGGCAATTCGGCCTGCATCTTTAGTAGCTTGACGTTGCGCATCATTAAAGTAAGCAGGAACGGTAATCACCGCTTCTGTAACAGTTTCACCCAAATAATCTTCTGCAGTTTTTTTCATCTTTTTCAAGATTTCAGCAGAAACTTGTTGTGGTGCCAATTTTTTATCGTTTACATCAACCCAAGCATCACCATTGTCCGCCTGAATGATTTTGTAAGGTACCAGACCGATATCTTTTTGAACCGCTTGGTCTTGATACTTACGACCGATCAAACGTTTGATCGCGAATAATGTGTTTTTAGGGTTGGTTACCGCTTGACGTTTAGCAGATTGACCCACCAAAATTTCGCCATCTTTATAAGCAATAATTGATGGAGTTGTACGAGCGCCTTCAGCGTTGTCGATAACTTTAACTTTGTCGCCTTCAAGTACTGCTACGCAAGAGTTTGTAGTACCTAAATCAATACCAATGATTTTAGCCATTTGGATGCTTCCTCAAAATTATTTTTTGCAATGCTTTTGCTTGTTATCCGATATGAGAGCCATTCAAAATTTTTCAAGTTTATTTCATTAAAAAAAGTGAAAAACTCTCGAATTTCTTTACCTTATTGACCGACTAAGACCATTGCTGGACGAAGTAAACGGTTCGACAAGGTATAACCTTTTTGCAGTACAGTACCAATTTCACCTGCTTTAGCATCAGGTGCAATACCCACTGCTTGATGCAAGTCTGCATTGAAACCGTTATTCATATTCACTTCGACTACACCGAATTTTTCTAGTGTGGTGAGTAGTGATTTCAATGTAAGTTGTACACCTTCAAGCAATGGAGATTCCGTATCACCAGCAGCTTGAATGGCGCGCTCTAAATTATCGACAGTGTCGAGTAATTCTTTGGCGAATTTTTCAATCACAATTTCTTTGTGCTTTTCAGCATCACGTTGAATGCGTTCCACGCTTTTTTGCGCTTCATATACCGCATTGGCGGTACGTGCTTTTTCAAGTTTTAAACTTTCTTCCAGATGAGTGATCTGTGCCTGTAAATCTTCAACTGAAACTTCAGCTTGCTCCGTTTCAGCTTGAGTTTGTGCTGTTTGTTGATCAGCTTGCTCTTGCCCTAGATCTTGAGCTTGTTCGTTTTGCTCAGCCGCCATAGATTTACTCCGTTTAAATGGGTTCTTAAACATGTACAGTCCTTTTGGCTTCAGTGTTAACTGGGTTAATTCTGAACTGCCATGAGTGATAAAATTCATGATTAGTACAAAGGTCGGGGCAGGCGATAAAAATTCAAGCGAGACAATCAATTAAATCTGTTTAATTTAATCAAAATCAGCAAAAAATCTGCTTTTTTGAATATTCAGGCAAAAATTATAAGTTTCTTTGTGGTCAATAGTGAGCGAATAGATAAAACAACAAAGCGGCTAATATAAAAACTTGCGCATCAGTTGCTGGAATAATCAAGTTTTTTGTTCTACCTCAGTTTGTATCGAATAATAAATTAGGGGGGAGTGAGTAAGAAAAATGCAAAGGCAATGAATGTTGTGAGCTGTAATATCAAACTTAGACTTAAAAACGATCAATATTGAATGAATTATATATTTTACAAAATAAATTAGATTGATTATTATTTCATCTAGATTCTATCGCTGTAGTTTCTTCTTGGTATTTTGAAATCTGTTTTCTAAGCTTACCCAACCGCTGGGTAAGCTTTTTTTTGCCTTGAATTTGCTAAATCCAGCATGAATAGAATTTATGTATCTGTTTAGAAATAATTTTTAGAGAATAATAAAATATAGAGGAGGGTTTAAAGGACTATTTTTACTACGTTGTACTTCTAATGAAACGACACAAAATCCTGAGACTGCTAAAATTACTACAGATCTAGGCGTTTCAACTTAAGTGCAACTAGGCGGTAGGGGGTGTACAGGCAGATACTTCGGATGCTACCCATTCTGGTTCTATTTCTTCAAGTTCGCCAGCCGTGCAGTAATCACAAGAGTATAGAGAGCTAAAGGATGAAATAATTTATAAGCGAATAGTGTCTTCAGCTGAAGGATTTAGCCTAGATGGTAGCGAGGAGACTTCTATCCTCTATTTAAGAGATATCGCAAATTAAATATGGGATGGCTTGAATCATCATTTCAGTAACAATGTGTACGAATCTGAGCTGGATTATTTTGATTCAATAAAAATGCCCTTTCAATAAAGGGCATTGAGTTAATTAAAATGAAGGGAGTTTCAACGGATCAGTTGTCCCGACGATCATGTTTCTCGTTAGAGCGACGCTGTTCATCCCAACGGCTTGCTTGAGATTTACGTTGCTGTTGCATTTTTTGACCATTTTGCGTATTAGCTTTTTTACGCAGTTGTTCTGAGCGCTGGCGTTCAAGTTCACGCTTTTTTCGATCCCAATCGGATTGGGTGTTTCGATTTTTTTCGGCAGATCTTTTACGCTGTTCTAATTGGTGTTGCTGTTCACGTTTTTTACGCTCCCAATCAGACTGTTTTTGCCGACTTTGTTCCCACTGACGACGCTCAAGCTCACGTTTTTTTCGTTCTAATTCCAAACGGTTTTGACGCTGTTGATATTCCCAACGTTGACGATTGCGTTCTTGGTCATAGCGATTGTCGTAATCTCGGTCATAACGACGGTCATAACGACGGTCATAGCGATTATCATAACCCCCATTGTAATAACCGCCATCTTCTGGAAATGCCACACAACCTACAGCTAAAAATGTAGTCGCTAAACAGAGTATAATCAATTTTTTAGTCATGGTTTGCACCCTTTTTCTTTTAAGGAGTAGCAAAAAACTCCGAAATATACATGAAAATTGTCAATGACAAGTTATTATAAGAAGATTAGCGTATGAATGTTTTTACTGTGTATACAGATGATTAGACTTATATAAGAGTATGGTCACTTATTTGCTGATCATGTAGAAAATGTGAAGAATATAATAAAAGGAAGGGATATTAATGGTTGCTTTTAATCGAACGCTACAGACAATGATAGAAAAAGGGCAAGGCACGGCAGCACGTACCTTGGATCGATTACCGAGTTTTGCACAAAAGTCTTTAGTTAAAATTTTAAGATATCCACATCAATATCCTGAGCTGGATCCTTTAATTCAATGCATGATGGCGGCCCAGTTAAAACAGGGCAATAGTGGTTTCATCGGCGAAGATGTTGTCCACGCGCGTAAAACTTTTGATTTACAAATGCAGGCAATTAAGAGCAAGCCCACGCCCATAAAGCGGGTTGAAGATATACGGCTTCCTTTACATAGTGGCACCATTTTCGCGCGGCATTATCATCCTGCACCGAATAAAAAACTTCCGCTGGTGGTGTTCTATCATGGTGGTGGTTTTGTGGTGGGGAGTCTAGACTCTCATGATGAGGTGTGTCGCTTACTTGCAGTGCATGCAAAGGTTCAGGTGCTGAGCATTGATTATCCGCTCGCGCCTGAAACCAGCCCGACAAAACTGATCCAAACCTGTGAAGATGCACTGGCATGGGTATATCAAAATAGAAAACAGCTTAAAATTTTAAAAAACAGAATTTCGGTAGCCGGGGATAGTGCGGGCGGCAATATTAGTGCAGTGGTTGCTCAGCGTAGTGTCAATAAAGTTTATGCACCGCAAGCCCAATTATTACTTTATCCGGCGGTCGATTTTAAAAGTCGTCATCCATCGTTCCATGCGTATAAAGAAGGTTTGGTTCTGACCGGTACTGATGTCGATTTTGTAACGCAATATTATGCAGAAACACATCAAGTTGAACTGGATGATCCGATTATTTCCCCGACTTACGGCCAACATGACAAATTAGCGCCTGCCTTTGTGATTACCGCGGGTCATGATGTGTTGCATGATGAAGGGGAAATTTATGCCTACAAGTTACGCCATCGTGGCGTGAAAGTGCATTATCAGGAATATAGTGATCAAGCGCATGGTTTCGTGAATCTTACCCCGGTTTCTTATCGAGCCAAAAAGTACTTCATTGAAATTAGTAAGAACTATAGAAAGTTTTGGGATAAACACGCTTAAGCCTTTTTAATAAATTCGACTCTCAAGATCTAAGGTGTTTCACGTGAAACACCTTTTATTTTTTCTCAATTTTGGCGGTAGGCAGAATAAGTCTAAATTCTGGAACATAAAAGCTCTGTAAATATTTGGCTTGGGAAAAATCTGGAAAGATCTCCAGCGTGTTTTTCCACGAAGCCTGTTTGAGCTTGGATAGTTTGCCACGAAATTGAGGGCTGAACTGATAATGCAAACCTTGCCAGGTCTGATGGATACCGAGCAGCCGCGTGGGTATATGATGGCTATTAATGTAGAAAGCCTTGCTGTGCTTATACTTCTGTAGGCATAAACTCATGTCTTGCTGCCCAAATGAAATATTGCAATACACCACATTATCTTTGATCAACCATTCAAATTGAGCCAACTGTTTCGGAATTCCCCAAAAATGTTGACCATGGAGCATTGATGCTTCGGTAGATACATAAATTTTAGGAATTGAAGACAAGCGTCTTTTGCTCATTAAAGGATGATCTAGAATCAACAGTTCATCATAAGGACCTACGGGGGATTCTTGATAACGAACCAACATCACCTGAACTACTCGACCTAGGGGAGAGGGAGCAAGTTGGAAAGCCTGATTAGATTTAATAAAGTTTGGGGTTAACCAATAATTTAAAATAAAGGCATCACCCTGCAAATGCCAAGGTGGGTGGTGACGCAAAGTTGTAGTGGTTAATTCTTCACTCATTTTTATTCTCGTTTGTTCTCAAAAAGAGATGCTGTTTTATTTATAGTGAACGATTAATATATAGATATTCACAATTACAACTTAAAGTTGAAGAGTAAAGAAATGTTAAAACCAACCTTATTCGCTGTTGCTGCTATTTTTATGAGTGGACAAGCAATCGCGGCAAACTCGATTGTAGAAATGAAAACATCCATGGGAAATATTGAAATAGAGCTCTTTAACGATAAAGCGCCTATTTCAGCGAAAAATTTTGAAGGCTATATAAAGGATAACTTTTATAACGGCACTATTTTTCATCGCGTGATTCCAGGCTTCATGATCCAGGGGGGAGGAATGGATGCCAACATGGTAGAGAAGCAGACCAAAGCTCCCATTCAAAATGAATCGTATAATGGTTTGAAAAATATACGTGGCACTTTAGCGATGGCGCGTACCAATAATCCAAATTCTGCTAGCAGCCAATTCTTTATTAATACTGTAGATAATGATTTCCTCAATAAAAGCCAGAGGAATGCAGGCTATGCCGTGTTCGGTAAAGTGACTAAAGGTATGGATGTGGTCGATAAAATTACTCAAGTACCGACTGCAAACTTTGGCATGCATCAAAATGTACCCAAGCAAGCAGTAAAAATCGTGAGTGTGACTGTTAAAGCAGCACCCGAGAAAAAGTAATACAAACTAAAGCAGAAATATGAAAATTAATATTTTTGCTTTAAAACAATATCTTATAGTAATTTTGTATAAAATTGACCCAATTTGGTGCATAAAAAAAACACACTCGATAAATCAAGCAGTCAAAAGCGCTTGCACGTGTAGGAAATTACCCTATAATGGGCGCATACCAACGAGATATGTTGAAACGAACGAAGCGCGAAGCGCTGAGTTGTTAAGATTATCTTGTTGTTTCTTGTCTCTGACGAAGAGCGAGATAGATCATTAAGAACTTATGAAGAACAACTTGTGTGGATTTTTACTGGTTGATCGATCGAAATTATTTTCATTGATTGATGGTAGAAATGACTCGAAGTTTATTTGAGAAATATTTGTCAGAAAATTGATGAGCCAAGATTGGTGCCCTTTAAGGCACTAAGCAATATTAAACTGAAGAGTTTGATCATGGCTCAGATTGAACGCTGGCGGCAGGCTTAACACATGCAAGTCGAGCGGGGAAAAGTAGCTTGCTACTTTACCTAGCGGCGGA
>NZ_SJNU01000015.1:0-51790 GCF_004331055.1 Acinetobacter sp. ANC 4779 | reverse complement strand
AAAAAAAAACCGCCGTAATTATGGCGGTTAAAGGCTTTAATCATTATAGTTATCAAGAAAAATTCATCCGAAATTTGCGAGTTTAAAATTTGTTAGACAAGTTTTTAACGGACTCTCTTAGGCGCTCATTAAGATCTTTATTTACAGAAATAAATTTCTTAAAATACCGATAATGACCATTTCTAAGAAGCAGTGAAGATTGCTTTTGTCCATATGGGCGAACATAAAGTGAATAAAGTTGTCGCTGTTCGGCTGTAGTGGATTTGTTTAACTGTGTGAAGTTCAGCTTTTTGAATCCAATTTTAATGAGACTCTGTAAATCACTTATATTATGGGTGAGATTACTTAAGCGAACTTCAGCTCTTAAACGCCATTCCTTTTGAGGAAGCGGTTGCTTGTTATGGTCTGTCTTTTTAAAATAGAAGTGATAATACAGATCATCTGTGCGGTAATCATTCACGCCTATATTGAACCCTTTGAGCAATAGTTGTTTGAGTTTAAAGGGCTCAAAAGGGATACTTTTATTTTCACCTTTTAACCTAAAAACACGAATGCTATGCACATCCGCATCAAACTTAATGGATTTGAATAGAGCCGTTAATAATTCAGACGGAGCATTGTAGAAGTCATGTGCAAGCTCAATACATGTGATTCTGAAATCATGAGCACCGTAGTGCTCTGTTAGGGCATGAACGATCTTGCCAATCACTTTCTTATTTATCACATCATGAATGCGAATGTTATAAACATTTAAATATGAGTTTTGGGGGGCGGTGTTGAGAGCCATTTCTCGCTCTTCGATAATAAAATGCTTTTTGCCGATTTTTTCTGTTAAAAACTTTTTGATATAGCTTCTTTGTGTTGGCGTAGTAGTTTTAAAGCTAAGATTTAGAAAATCAATTTGTGATGTGATTTTAATAAATCTTTGTTCCACCACAATAACCGAACCATTTATGAATGTTAGAGTTTTCGGTTTGAGCTTCTTACGATCAAACTCATAGTTATGAATATTGCTTTTTTCAATTACCTCTTGAGTTTCGGCTTGAATAACGGCGTTATTTAGTCTTGATTGATATTTGTCTAGAAGGTCATTTAGGTGTGTATGACTTGATGTCATGGTGACAATGTTGGGACTATATTGCTTTGTGTCCTGTAAGGATTCTGAGAGCATGGGAGTATACGGAAGTTAAGTGAGAGGGAATGTGTGCATTGAAACAATACACACGGATAGTAGTTATTCGACTAGATATTTTTCGTATGCAGTATCAATAAGAAGAGTTTTTAAGCCTTCGTAAATCACCGTATATTCTTTGGTTGAAGAACTCTTTTCTTTAACCTTGAGAATTTCACTCTTTTCTAAAATATCTGCAAATAACTCACTGCTAATGATTGTTAAGTTCATGAATGACTCTTATTCATTGGTAAATGACGGATCAACTCAGCTTTCAATTCATTTGACTCAACCTCAATTTTATTGATCACTAGATAATCCACCATGTAATCAACCGCAAATTGAATTCCTTTTGATGTACTCAGATCGAATGTCCCGTCATTTTCCTCTAAGAGATTGCGAATAGTATCTTCTACAATCTCTGCGGTGAATTTTTCCTTTGTTACTGTGTTAGCAGTATCTAAATTTTCTTTAAGCATTTGCTTTTCCTTCCTGAGGCTCACTTTGATTTGTTTAGGTGAGCGTTAACATAAGCCGCGAGGGCAAGTTTTGTATAACGTCTTTCGCCATTGATGACGTGGACATTAATTTTGTATCCGTCCTGATCTCGGTATTGAGATGGGTTAATCATCAAATACCGATACCAAGCTTTTTGAGAGCGTAAAGGTAGCCATTGGACTAAAAACCTTGCAGCTTCCCAAGTCGTAAATAATTCGTTTTGCATTACTGTTTTGAATCCAGCCATTCAATCAGATCGGCTGTACGCCACGCACTAACACGCTTTGAAAGCTTTACCGGAGCAGGCATATCACCTTTACGGACTAGGTCATAAATTGTTGAGCGTCCTAAAGGTAACAATCCATCAGTTGCAGGACGTGCTTTAATTTTTCGGGTTAAACCACTCTTGGTTTTATAAATACGTGCTTTATGTTCAGCGGTTGTAGCAAGTTGACAGATGCGCCAATATTCACGCTTAAGTAAGCATTTATAGATTTTCGGATCTGATGGTGACATGAATAACTCCTCATCATTACGGTAGTATTTCGTATGATGAGAAGTTTATAAGGTTATTGAAATTGGATTGTTTTTGTGATTATTTTTAATAAAAATGCATAATTTATTTTTATTAAGTTTATGATTTTTTAAAGATATTTATAATATTTTTTTTGAGAATAGTTTTTTTGTAGGGGTTTGCTATACGGAATATGTCATTAATTTTGCTTATATTCAAAGTAGTTTCACCACGCACTAAAAGATTTCTAATTTGTTGATTTAGTACATAGTCTTTAACGCCAGATTCTTCCGTAATAATATGTTTGAGAATGAGGATAAGTTGGTATAAATCCTCTTTAGTATTTTCTTCTCTTCTATCAATAGCATCACAGGTTTTTGGCTTTCTTCGGTACTTGTTCCAGCTATTTGTAGTGATAAATAATTCATCTCTTGAGAACACTTTTGTTCCCCATTTGAAATTTATTTTTTCACATGCTTCTTCTAAATCGCAGTATTCAGCCGTATGTTCTGGAAATAGCTCAAATTCATATATTTTTTTTCCATTTTCAAGCTGAGTTTTTAAAATTTGAATACGGACTTCATTTTCAAGAAATGCCCATTTGAAAACTGGTGTATGAATTAATCCTTCAGGGGTAATGAAATTTTTATATTTTTCTTTATCATTAGCAAACTGATTTTCTACGTGTTTTAGTTTTAAAGCATTCAGTGTTTTTGAAACCACAAGATTATCTTTGTTTCCTAAGATAACTTCTTTTAATTCTTCTGTACTTTCACCAATAAATATTTCATTACCATATTCAATTGAATGAACTAATCCTGAAATATGATCAACTGAAGCAAAATAATTATTCACACGGTAGCAAATTTCCAATTCGCCGGAAGAGACTAAATTGGAAATTTTACTATAACTACCAAGCTTACTTTTTACTTCATCAATTGATATGTATTGCATTAACCGCTACGACGCTTTTGTCCCTAAAGTAAATGCAATGATATTGTTTTCATCTTCTGGTTTAAATACCGATACATCTCCACCTTGACGTAAAGTATCCAAATAGTCTGCCCATAACTGCATCAGCTCACGTCTACGGCGTAAAAACTTAGTTCGGTTGTAAGCTGTACCATTCGGATCACGTACCGTATGTGCTAATTGGTGCTCGATAATATCAATCCGATATTCAAGTTCCTCGCCTAAAATTGTTCGTGCAGTAGCGCGGAAACCGTGCGCCGTGTGCTTGCCTTGATAACCAATTTTATTTAAGGCTTGGCGAACTGTGTCTGAACTCATACTTTCATTTGGGGTCTTAACACTTGGGAAAACAAATTTTGAGGTTGTCCGCATATCTTTAAGTTGATTCAAAATATCGAAAGCTTGACGAGATAGGGGAACAATGTGGTCTTGATGTGTCTTACTTGCACTGAAACAAAGGCGGTGATTCTCAAAATCAACATGCTCCCAGAGTAATTCACGAATCTCATTAGGGCGTTGATAAATATACGCAGATAGTTTTAATGCCAGTTCTGTACGAATTCGAACGCGTGGGTTGTCAGTATGATAACGCCAAATTTTTTGAAGCATCCCCTTTAGCTCGGTTTCATTGACTACCGCATTATGATGTCCCTTGATTGGCTTCGGTAGGGTAATGTCATAAGCTGGGTTATAGGTGATTAGACGCTTCTTGAAAGGCAGTTTTAACACCATACCCATGATGGACTTAACACGGCGAGCCGACTCAAGTGCACCACGCTCTACAAGGCTATTTGTGACATCACGTTCAAGCTGTACGACGGTTAAATCAGTTACAGGTTTTTTACCAATAAAAGGCAATATATCCCGATTCAGTTTGCGAATCGTTTCTCGATCAACTTTTCCTTCAAGTTCACGGAGTTTGAGCCATTCACTTGAAAACTTTTCAAAAGTATTTTCAAGTTTAGTTTTTAGCTCATTTCTATGGTTATTACGTTCTTCTGCAGGGTCGATACCATTGGCAAGTTTTCGCTTTGCTTCATTACGTTTGAGACGAGCTTCTTTTAGACTAATGTTATCTAAAGTACCTAAAGCTAAAGTATTCCTTTTTTGACTGATAGGACGGCGATAATCTAAACGCCAATATTTTGAACCCTTTTCATGAATCAAAAGATATAGCCCACCACCATCAGCATATTTATTTTTGCTGTTCGGATCATAGGCTAGATTTTTAACAGTGGAAGCTGTGAGCTTGTTGGTTTGCTTAGCCAATTGTTTAACCTCATTTGACGGTATAAATTTTAGGAAACACCTAACTCACTCCTCATTATAGTCATCCGCGAGCAGATACCGTCAAAAGTACCGACAAATATGTCGGTTTACTACTGGATTGCACCGTAGTGTACAGGCGTAAAAAAAGGCTTGAACCATTTAGATTCAAGCCTTTCACACTACGGTACAGTCCCGTAGAAATCAAATTTGGCGGTGAGAGAGGGATTCGAACCCTCGATACGCGCAAACGTATACACACTTTCCAGGCGTGCTCCTTAAGCCACTCGGACACCTCACCATTGCGCCGCGATAATAACGAAAAAAAGCCACGCTGCCAAGCTGAAACAATTGATTTAAAGCAAAAGTTTTATCTCGGTGATATCATGGCGAAAAAATAGTGGCACAAAACGAAGACAAAATATGCAAAGTACTGCAAAGAAAGCCGCCTTGCCTGTGATTACCCTCGCAGCGCTTGGGGTTGTATTCGGAGACATTGGTACCAGTCCACTGTATGCCCTTAGGCAATGTTTCCTCACCGCCCATCTCGCTATTAGTGAAGCATCGGTCCTTGGGATTTTGTCGCTGATCTTCTGGTGCATGATGCTGACGATTAGTTTCAAATACGTGACCATCATTATGCGTGCCGACAATAATGGTGAAGGCGGGATTATGTCGTTATTGGCATTGAACCTGCGGACCTCACGTATTGCCGAGAACAAGAAGATTTACCTGATTGCTTTAGGGTTTATTGGTGCATCACTGTTCTTTGGTGATGGCATTATTACCCCGGCAATTTCTGTCCTGTCCGCTATTGAAGGCTTGAGTATTGCGACACCCATGTTTAACCAATGGTTAATGCCTTTAGCCATTGGTATTTTGGCTGGATTGTTTCTGGTACAACGGCATGGTACGGCGACCATGGGTAAATTCTTTGGCCCATTAACCATGGTGTGGTTTTTATCGATTGGTGCACTGGGCGTGTGGAGTATTATCCAGACTCCGTTTGTATTGACCATGGTAAGTCCACATTGGGCTTTTAAATTTATTGTCCATCAACCCTATGTGGCATTCCTGACCATGGGGGCAGTTATTTTGACCATCACCGGTGGCGAAGCTCTATATGCTGATATGGGGCATTTTGGTCGCTTACCGATTCGTCTGGCCTGGTTCATCATTGTTTTACCGTGTCTGCTGTTTAACTATGCAGGACAGGGGGCATTGTTACTGCGTAACCCGGATGCCATTGCCAATCCATTTTATATGCTGGTTCCAGATTGGGCTTTATTTCCCATGATTGGCCTGGCGACTGCTGCGGCAGTCATTGCATCACAAGCGGTGATTACTGGCGTATTCTCCATGACCAATCAGGCGATTCAATTACGCTATTTGCCGCGCTTAACCGTACATCACACTTCGGATGTGGAGCAAGGGCAAATCTATTTGCCGTTCATCAACTGGGTGTTATTCATTTCGGTGGTTATCCTGATTTTGCTGTTTGAAAGTAGTGCCAGTTTAGCCAGTGCTTATGGTGTAGCGGTCACTATGACCATGCTCTGCGGTACGATTTTAATTTCATTTCTTGCTTACGGTTTTTGGCGTTGGCCAGTCTGGAAAGTTATGTTATTTGCCGTACCATTCTTAATGATTGATTTAGTTTTTGTGGCCTCAACCTCATTAAAAATCATTTCTGGAGGATGGGTGCCAATTCTGATCGGCGCTGCGGTGTATACCCTTTTAATGACCTGGAAAGCGGGACGAGAAATTGTACTGGCACGTTTAGAAAAAGATGCTCTACCGATAGATCTGTTTATTAAAAGTATTAGCATGAGCGCGGAAACTCAATTTGTTCCTGGCTCCGCGGTCTTTCTAACCGGTACACCCAATATCGTGCCGCATGCCATGTTGCACAATATCAAGCATAACAAGGTACTGCATGAATTGAATATTATGGTGACAGTCATCACCCGTGATATTCCTTATGTAGCCCAAGAAGAGCGCACTCAAGTTGAAAAACTGGACAATCGTTTTTATCGTATTTCACTGTATTACGGTTTTAAAGATATACCCAATATTCCAGAAGCACTGGAACAGGCCTATCAACAGTTAGGTTTTGACTTCGACATGATGCATATAAGCTTCTTTATTTCGCGTGACCGCCTGATTCATACAGTTGGAGAAGGTTTGTCTCCTTGGCGTGAAAAACTGTTTATTTCCATGCAGCGCAATACCAGTCCAGTCAGCGATTTTTATCAAATCCCCCCTAATCGGGTGGTTGAGCTGGGCAGTCAAATCGAAATCTGATGATTAGAAATGACAGACAATAAAAAAACCAAGATGGAAAATCCTTGGTTTTTTTATCTGGAGGAGAAAAGCCCTGAAAAAGAGAGCGATTAGTTCTCTGTTTGTTCTACAGCAGGCGCTTCTGGAGAAGCATTTACTGGTGTATCGGTAAGATCAGTCTCTGGTGTAGCTTGAACCGCGTCATTATCAGTTTGCGCAGCTTCAGGTGTAGCCGCGAAAGCTTCATTTGTTTCTGCTGTATTCACCGGTGCTGCAGAAACAGCTTCATTAGTCACATCTGTTTGCGACATATCAGCCGCATTCACTGGTGTACCTGCAGAAGATGAAATCATCGATGCAGCAGCCACATTTTCATTAGTTTCATTCACTGGCGCTTGAGCAGCAGCTTCTTGACTCATGACTTGTTCAGCTTGTTGTGCAGCCAATTCAGCATTCGGTTGCATTGGGTCTGCATTTTCAGATGCAGATTGAGCTGTTTGCTCAACAGCAGGAGCATTTGCTTGTTCTGGAGATACTTCAGCAGCTTGAGCCGGAGTATTCATATCTTGTGGAGTTTGTGCTGCAGTTTGATCTGTAGTGGCCATGCTTTGAGATTCAGTCTCAGATCCAGCTTGAGCAGGTTCAGCAGTGATTTGACTTGCATCAACAAGACGGATTTGACCGCTTGCCACTAAGTCTTGAATTGAACCTGCTTGACCATTCACGGTAGTAGTCACTTTAACTTTAGATAAACTTTCTAAAGAATCGCCAAGTTGAATTGCGGGTTCTGCGAATGCAGTTGCACTCATTAATCCTGTTATGAGACTTAAACCTAAAAGCTTCGAATGCATAAAATACTCCGTAGAAATGATAATTCCGAATCTTGCATGCTTTCACCTTGTCATAATCAGGCTCGGTTTTTCAATCAAACATACGTAAAGTCATTAAGAGTCTTTATAAAACCCTTAGAAAATAAGACATATTGTTACAACAACAGTGCTTTTTTTGAGCAGGTTTTGCCTAAATGTTAAACAAACAACTTTTGCTACATATACTTCATTTTCGCGGCTTGTTAAGCTCGGTAAAAATGAGTGTTTATCTAGAAATGGCCATTAGAAAACGTAAAACCAGTAAATCTTGGGTTCAACTTTTAAATCAAAATAGCTTAAAAATTATTTTGGGTTTGGTCGCGACCAGTAGTTTTGCGATTGCGTTTGGACAGGAAAAAATCCAACAATTTGTTTCATTGCCATCTTCATCCAGTTCGGCTTGTTTAGATCAATTTTATCGTGATATTCCACCTTATTTAGTAAAAGAAAGCCTTAATAAAAATACTTATCCGCTGTGTTTTAATGGCTTTAATGTAATGTATTCCGGCGTGTCCAAAACCCCTTTGTGGGTTGCTGAAGCCTTGACTCCGCAACGTTTAAGTCAAAAAATTCCGCGTGAAGACAGTTTTCATGAAGAATCTAAAGTCAAAGTAGAACATCAGGCGACCTTATCGGATTATAAAGCGTCCGGTTATGATCGTGGACATATGGCACCCAATGCAGATATGCCTACCAAAGCTGCGCAAAATGACAGTTTTTCTCTAGCCAATATGGTGCCGCAAGCACCTAAAAATAATCAGCAAGTCTGGCGTGAGTTAGAGGAAGCGACGCGCGCGATTGTGACCAAGCAGAAACAAGAGGTTTATGTCGTTACTGGCCCCGTATTTACTGCGAAAAAACTCAAAACCATTGGTAAGGGGGTCATTGTTCCAACAGCGACCTATAAAGCCGTTTATATGCCAAAAACAGGGGCGGCAGGTGTGTATTATGCCGACAATACCCTAAAAAGTACTGCCCCAAAAGTGCAGGTGATTAGCATATGTGCTTTGGAGGATCTTACTGGAATCAATATTTTTCCTCAGCTAACCGAAGACCAAAAGCGTAATACTTACAATTTGCCATTAAGGGCAAGTGCGGTCAAAGCGACTCAGAAAATTGCCTATTCACATTGGGATGCAGAAAGTCAATGTGCCGAAGAAGTGAGTGCAGATGCACTGAGCGCTTTGCAGAAACAGTTTAAATCATCCTCGGTAAAATCGTCTTCAACCGCGAAGACTGCACCATCGGGTGATAACCAGAATGCGGCTCCAGCGCTTGATCCAAATACTCAAGATACGATTGTTAAACAATTGATTGAAGGACTTTTACAGTATATTTTACAGTTGTTGAAATAAGCAGTTTTTAGGTAGGAGAAGAGGAGTTGTCCTACTTTTTAAATAACAACAAAGACAAGTGAGAATATAATGTTTAAGCCCTTTGAAAATGGTACCGAATCACATGCGATTCATGACCTCACTTTGGAAAACCAAGAAGATTGCGTCAGTATTTATGGCAACTTGCAGTTGACTAAAGATCGGGCTGGCTTACAGGCTGCCAAAGCTTTACAGGCATTTTTAAATGATGTGGTTAGTGCTCTAGAGAGTGAGCCGAATTTGCCTGAAAAAATCGATCGGCAAGATGAACAGGAAATTGAAAATCCATTTTTATAAAATATAACCCCTCATTATGTTCCATGTGGAACATAAAAAAAGCTCACATAACGTGAGCTTTTTTTATGGAGGTTGTTTTAGTCTTTTTCAGGAGCCATTACTTTATCAATAAACATTTCTCAATCACAACAGCATGAATAGAAATGACATTTGTATGACTGAAATCAGCTTTTATCCATATTGCTGTTGTCGCCATTGTTGTGGTGTAGAGCCAGTCCATTTTTTGAAGGCACGCTGGAAGGCACTTTGTTCAGAATAGCTGAGCAATAAAGCAATTTCTTGCAGGCTCAAATGCGGATCTTTTAAATATTGTACTGCCAATAGGTGTCGAACTTCTTGCATGCGTTGCTGATAAGTAGTGCCTTGTTGTTGTAAATGACGTTGCAGCTGGCGTACCGACATGTTTAATTGCTGCGCAATAGCTTCGATTTGATACAGGTTTTTTTGTATGCCGGTTAGAATTGCCTGTTGTAGCCGTTGATCCATTTGGGTGGAATGAGGAAGCTTGTCTAAAAGAGACCGAGCTTGCTGCATCAGTAAATTTTGCAGAGTTTGATCACCCTGACGTAATGATTTTGCCAGCTCAGACACAGGTAAAATAATTTGTGCGACGGGTTGTGAAAAGCGAACTTTGCAATGGAAATATTGCTCATATAATGCAGTATTTTTGGGTGCTGGATGGACAAAATGAACTTCATGCACGTGAATATCATCAAAGTCCATAAAGTATTTTAGAAACTGTAACATCAACGCGATCGCAAGCTCATGGGTGACTTGAGTGGTAAGATGAAAGGGAATATCTCCCCAGCCAATTGCTAAGTAGTCTCCAAGTATGTTGACATGCAGGGGGCTGCCATCATAAATCAGGCGATGAAAATCATAATAACGTTGTAAAGCTTCAGCCAGGGTATTACAGGACAGGGCAATATAAGCAATGATGCCCAAATGTTTCGGTTGTACAGAGTCAGCAATATCTAAGCCCAGTGCCAGCATTTGAGTATGCTGTTGCATATCTGTCAGCAAGTCACGAAAAATACTGAAGTCAAAGCGTTCCAGGTTTTGAACCTGTTGCAGTTTTTCAGAAATCACTAAGCCTTTGGCTTGGCTATAGGCATAAAGTAAATGCCCAAGCCCACCATAAACAGAGCCGGTATAATCTTTAAATCGCTGCATTATGATCTTTTTATTGTCGTAATTTATCAATGAATTTTTATGTTAAGGTCAATATTTAGCACAGTTCATTGTCTATATTCAATACAATTGATGGAGAAATGATATGTGGAAAGGTTTTTTGTTTGGACTGGTTGTGGCCAATGGCTTTGAATGGATAGCGCACAAATATATTTTGCATGGTACCCATCGTCATGGAAAGCCGCGTTATAGTCCTGTACCTGAAAGCATGAAATCACATTGGGAACATCATCGTGAAGTTCGAAAAACGGCATTTCACGACTATGGCTATGTCGAAGGCATTTCAAACTGGCGCACCAAAAATGAAATCCTTTCTCTGGCAGTGGTGGCGACAAGTACCAGTTTAATGTTTTATCCTGTCTCGAAAGGCATGGCTGTGGCCGCGGTCTACAGTGCCTGCAATTATTACTATATTCATCGTCGTGCCCATTTAGAGCCAGACTGGGCAATGAAAAAAATCCCCTGGCATTATGATCATCATATGAACTCAAATCAGGATGCCAACTGGTGTGTGACCAAACCCTGGTTTGATTATGTGCTCGGAACCCGGGTGATTTCATCAAAAGATTTGCAAGAACAGAATCCGCTGGGTATTACATTAGCGCAACCTATCTCAAAGGTATTGAATTTTATCTCGGCCACTTACTTTCCTGCAAAATGGATAGAAAAGTGATGCAATGATCAGTGGAGATATAAAAAATATAGCAGTTAGGCGTTTTTAATTTTATTGAGTTTAAATTAATATTTTGATTTTAAATAGACTATTGCTGTTGGTCTATTAAAGTAATGTCGTAAATTGTCAACGTTATTGGCATTAATGGTCAATATTCCAAGGCTTTTTTATTCTATATTTGCCGCACCGTTAAGTTGTAAGCAAACTTGACCTAGTTAGTGTATCTAGTCTGGTGTTTTATCTTGCAAGAAACCACGCGCTGTAGTTTTCTTGGGTTTATAGGGAGTCTCTAAGACTCCCTTTTTTTATCTAAAATTTTTATTAATACTTCATTAAAATAAAAAAGAGTATTTTAAAAACACTCTTTTTGAGAAGAAGGTATTAAAGTTTTACAGGCGCATTTCGATGCCTTGTGCAGCTAGATATTGTTTTGCTTCAGGAATGGTATGTTGACCAAAGTGGAAAATAGAAGCGGCCAGAACTGCATCTGCTCCGCCTTGCAAAATACCATCTGCTAAATGTTGTAAACAGCCGACACCGCCCGAAGCAATGGTCGGAATGTTCACGCGATTATTGATTTGACGCATGAGTTTGAGGTCATAACCGGATTTGGTGCCATCAGCATCCATAGAGGTAATCAGCAGTTCTCCGGCACCATATTCGGCCATTTTTACAGCCCATTCCAAGGCATCAATCCCGGTTGCTTTACGCCCACCATGAGTGAAGATTTCCCATTTATTGTGAGCCGTTTTTTTCGCATCAATGGCAACCACAATACACTGTGCGCCAAAGCGTTGTGATGCTTCTTGGACAAATTCCGGATTAAACACCGCAGCCGAGTTAATGCTGACTTTATCTGCGCCGGCATTGAGTAATGAGCGAATATCATCCACTTTACGCACACCGCCACCCACGGTTAAGGGAACGAATACACTTTCTGCCATACGTTCCACAGTACGATAAGTGGTGTCACGGCCGCTTGAGGTTGCAGTAATGTCTAAGAAGGTAATCTCATCGGCACCTTGTTCGTTATAGCGACGTGCCACTTCAACCGGGTCGCCTGCGTCACGAATATCAAGGAACTGCACACCTTTCACCACTCGACCATTATCTACGTCAAGGCAAGGAATAATACGTTTAGCAAGCATAATTTTTTCCAAAAATAACAGCCGATTATGAAACTTCGCCACGAAGGTGCTACACCTTGGTAGTTGGAGCGGGTATTCTATCAAAATTATGTAAGTTTTTTTGCAGGTTTTCTATGTCGGTTTATACCCCTTTGACTTTACAGGAAGTTCAGGCTTTTGCAGCACCTTATGGATTAGAGGTGGTTGACCTGATTCCCATTCAAGGAGGTATTCAAAACACAAACTATTTTTTAGTCTGTGCAAACGCCAAACATTATGTGCTGACTATATTTGAAGAGATGGATGAGCAAGGTGCAGGGGAATTGGTTCCCGTACTTGAGCATTTGGGCAAACAAGGTTTAGCGGTGCCAGTGCCCTTAAATTATGCGGGTAAAGCTATTCATACGCTAAAAAATAAGCCTGCTCAAATTGCGCCGCGCATGATGGGTCAACATCCGATGCCATCGACTGTGGAACAAGCACAAGCAATTGCCATTGCACAGGCGAAAATGCATATCGCATTACAAGATTTTCCTTTAGAACGGGCAGAATATCGTAATCATGATTATTGGTTACAAGTCGCCAAAGAATTAAAACCGACTTTAAATCCTGCGGATGCTATTTTGTTGAGTGAAGTTCTGGGGCTGTATGAGGCTTTAACCGCAGTCTATCCTGACCGTCCTAAAGGCTTTATTCATTCAGACTTGTTCCGTGACAACACCTTGTTTGAAGGGAATGAATTAAAGGGTATTCTAGATTTTTACGAACTGAATAAAGATGAATTTCTGTTTGATCTCGCGATAACTTTAAATGACTTCTGTACCGAATATCCAGAAGTGCATTTAAATGAAGTTAAGGCACAAGCATTCTTGGAAGCGTATGAAACCGTACGTCCATTAACTACTGATGAAAAAGCCTGTTTAGAGATATATTTGGCGATGGCAGCAGCTCGGTTTTGGCTGATGCGTTTACAAGTGGCACAAAAAAATGCACAACAGGGACGTACTGGCGATGATATTTTGCAAAAAAATCCACAAGAGATGCGTAATATGCTGGTAGAAAGACTAAAATTTGTCACTGCTTAAAATAAATAGGAAATAAAAATGCGCGATCAGGGGCGATTAGTCGAATGGTTTGATGACAAAGGCTATGGTTTCATTCAACCGAATGATGCCTCGAAAGATCGCGTGTTTTTACACATCAAGGATTTTGCTCGTCAAGGGCCACGTCCTATTGTCGGTTGTGCACTGGAATATACGGTATTATTGGATGGGGAAGGGCGTTTCCGTGCACAACAGGTAATGTATCTCAAAGCCTCGCAAACACAAAAAATACTGGCTAAACCGAAAAACGTAAATGGACAAACACAAAAATTAAAACCAATGCAAATTGCCTGTGTAGCTTATATCTTGGCTTTGGCTGTTTTTACCATAGCTGGCTTGTTAAGTGGAATGGTGTTGTTATTTATCAGCATCATGAATGCCATGACCTATTGGATGTATGCACAAGATAAAGAGGCGGCATTACTGGGTAATCGCCGTGTACCTGAACAGACTTTACATATTTTATCCTTTCTTGGGGGCTGGCCTACAGCATGGCTGGCACAGGAAAAATTGCGTCATAAAACACAAAAACAACCGTTTAGAAAGATTTATTTTTGTACTATAGGCTTAAACATTCTTTTGATTTTATGGCTAATTTCTCCTTTAAACTTTCTTAAATTTTAAAGGAGAACAATTACTTTAAAAGGTCTAACAATGAATTATTCTATTGATAAAGACTCTAATCGTACTCTGACTTTAATTCTTTATGTCCTTTATATTATTGCTATTTTTTCAGCTGGTTTACTGGCAGTCATTGCATTAATCATTAACTATGTTAAACGTGGCGATGTACGTGGCTCTATTTTTGAAAGCCACTTTACCTGGCAAATCCGCACTTTCTGGTGGTATTTATTCTGGAATGTTATTGCTTTTATTCCGTTCTTTTTCCTATTTTTTACCGGTGAAAATACCGATCTTTTCGCAGGTGTTGCACTCATTGCAACTACATTCTGCCTTATGGTGATTGGGATCTCCTGGATCTGGATTGTCTATCGGGCTATTCGCGGTATTATTCGCTTGAATGATAATCAACCGATGTATCAATAATAACGACTGATAAATAAAAATAAAAAGGCAGCTTAAAGCAGCCTTTTTTAATAGGATCGTTCTGGCAATTAGTGGAGTACCTCTCCCTCGCAGACTATATTTTTTATCGCCTGATTTAGTTTATTCCTTCTTCCTATGTGAGAGAGCCAGGGTCAGGGAATAGAAAGCAATTAAACTCTTAAGAGCTCACTTGCTTATTTTTCTTGAAAAAACTTGGCTTCCATTCACTGAAAATTACACCCATCACCACCAATGCACCGCCTAAAATGGCAAGTATGGGTAAGCGTTCACCAGCCAGTCGTCCAATCAGGGCGGCCCAGACTGGTTCACCCGAATAGATAATAGCAGCTTGTGAAGGATCAACTTCGCGCTGTGCCCAGTTCATCACCAACTGAATAGCTGCACTGGCCAAACCCAGTCCAGATAGAATGATCAGAAGTGGCCAAGAAAATGCCGGATTCCAGACTTCACCCGTCACAGGCATCATGCAAAAAGCAAAAAGAGAAGCAAAGCCAAGCTGAATCACTGTTACTCGGCGGACATTGACTTTACCGGCAAAAAAACCAATCAGGATAATTTCAAGGGCGATGGCGATTGAACCCAGAATGGTAATCAGCTGCCCAAAGTTCAGTTGTAGGTGTCCAAAGCCGTTGCCAGTCAAAAATACGAGACCGAGAAAAGCCAGTCCTGCACCGCACCAAGTCATAAATTGTGGCGTTTTGCGAAACAATAGCCACAACAGAAGCGGTACTAAGGGCACATACAGCGCGGTTAGAAAAGCTGATTCACTGCTACTGATACTTTGTAGTCCAATGGTTTGAGTACCATAGCCAATCGCGATCACCAACCCAATCAATGCACCCGCAGCAATTTCTTTAAAGTTAATGCCACTTAGATCTTTCCAGGAAAAAAGACTGACAAACAGCATGGCTACAGCAAAGCGACAGCCGACAAAAAACATCGGGCTAGCAAAATTTAAACCGTATTGCACAGTAAGGAATGATCCACCCCAAATGATGGTAATCAGAATTAAGGCAAGTTGCGGGGCTTTGGTTTTAAACCGAGAAGGAGCGTTTGACATGTCTATAGAGCGAAGAAATTCATGGAAATAAAAAAGAGGTCCGAAGACCTCTTAAGGATAAATCAATACTTAGATGGATTGATCATCCCAAAGTGATTGCGCTTCACGAAGGTTTAATGTGCCTTCATAAATTGCACGACCGGTGATCGCACCTAAAATACCCGGTTGGCCTTTTAAATTGCGAACGTCGTCAAGATTGGTTACACCGCCAGAAGCAATTACAGGCAAACCTGAATAAGTCGCCAAATTTACAGTCTGTTCGATGTTGACACCTTGCATCATGCCGTCACGTGCGATGTCGGTATAAACAATGCTGGATACACCGGCATCGGCAAAGCGTTTTGCCAGATCAGTCGCTTTAATGTCAGTGATATTTGCCCAGCCATCGGTAGCCACCATACCATTCATGGCATCGATACCGACAATGATGTGACCGGCGAATTTTCTGCAGGCTTCTTCAACAAATTCAGGATCCTGAACTGCTTTAGTCCCGATAATCACAAAAGATACGCCAGCTTGTAGATAATGCTCAATGGTTTCCAACGAACGGATACCACCGCCAATCTGGATCGGTAAATCCGGCTGAGATCTAGCAATGGCTTCAACCACTGGCTTATGAATGGGCGTACCGGCAAAAGCACCGTTTAAATCAACCAAATGTAAGCGGCGCGCGCCTTCATTTACCCAATGCTGTGCAGTTGCAACTGGATCGTCAGAAAATACGGTATCGTCTTCCATGCGGCCTTGTTTTAAACGAACACATTTGCCATCTTTCAGGTCAATTGCAGGGATGATCAGCATGCTTTCGCTCCTTGCCTAATCTCGTTAAAGTTATTGTTTGTCATCTTAACAAAGTATTGCTAAATCTCTAAGCCTCAGTTTCAGCTTTTATTTTGTTCGGGCGAATGCGTAATTTTAATGATGTGTTGGGAATATGTTCAGGCAGTAAGCCCAAACGATGCAATTCTTCAAACACCAGAACAGGTGCATAAGCATCGGCAGCCGCATATTGAATTTGGGCCGGAGTCAGTATTTTACGCGCCCAGTTGGAGGTGCTGATTTTTTTACTTTTAGGAAAATTCACTTGAAATAAAAGTGCCATGGCATTTTTCAGCCCCATGGGATTGGGGAAACCAAAGGCGGAGAAGCATTTCGACAGTTCAACCACACTATTCAGCTCAATGCCTTTTTTCCGAAACAGATGCGCATCATTCTTTAAACCAAATCCTACTTTGATTTGATCCCGATTTTCAAAAACAGGTTTTAGAAATTCTAATATTTGAGGGTTAATTTGAAATAAATAGGCGCTATCGTGACTGGCCAACTGGATCAGATGCGGCCCGGTTGACACTTCACCTTTGGCAAAGGTCGGTTTGGATTCGGTATCGAAACCCAGTAGTGCACAGCTTTTCAATTCTTGTTCAATAGCAAGGCATTGTTCAATACTGTGAATGAGATGAATCTGTTGCATAGGAAGATTCTCAAACACAGGCAATTCCTGAATTTGTTCTTTGCTCGGCAGCGTTTGAAGCAGAAATTCTTCCATAATGAATCGAGATAGTGATTTATTTTAAATTCAGCTTAATCGCTTTTCAGATTTTACGCAAAAGTAAAGCCCACCAGTCATGGGCTTTATCCAGAATTTAAACGTATTCAGTGGCGTGATGGATACTTTATTCCATCTGTACCTGTTGAGCGCGAGTCACATAATCTTGATAAGCTGAAAGTGCAATTGCCGCTACAAGAGTGAGAGGAAAAATTAAAATATAAATCCATCCCAGCACTTTTTCCCAGCCTTGGGTGATACGTCGAGGACCATATGCATTGCTTCTGTCATTGCCTTTGGCAAAAATCAGGTAAAGGATAAAAATGAGATTCAGCAGAGGGATTAAGATCAGCAGCGATAACCATCCCGTATGATTGAGGTCATGTAGGCGGCGAATGGTAAAAACAAAACTAAAATATAACAAGGCAAGATAAGCCCTCCCGATGAGAACCGTTGCCAGAATGGAAGAGCCAGTCATGGCAGTGGCGGGATCAACAAATAAGTCCGGTGAAAAAGCTGCAATTATCCCAATAATAATCAGGATAGAAAAGCTCATCAGCATGTTCCAGCCCAATTAAGATAGGCGACCGAAACGACCACTTGGGTTTAAGGCTGACTCATTGCGTTGATAGGTTTGATTCATTTTTTTATTCCCCATTGTTTTAATTATTTTTTAAATATAATGATTTGCACAAATATAATAACAATTAAAATGCATAAAAAACAGTCAATCTGATATAGGCTACTCAATTTGAACCCATAAAAAAGCCCAACCAGAGTTGAGCTTTTAAAATACCAAACAGTGAATGTCTAGATTTTCCATTCCACAAAATTTTTCAACAGTTGCAAACCGGCAGTATGACTTTTTTCCGGATGGAACTGGGTGGCAAACAGGTTTTCTGTATGCAGCGCAGTACAAAATTCTAAACCGTAATCACAAGTTGCAGCGACCAGAGCGGTATCTTTCGGTTCAACATAAAAACTGTGCACGAAATAGAAACGTGCATCCTGTTCAATGTCTTTCCACATCGGATGGCTTGGGTCTGCCTGATGCACCTGATTCCAGCCCATATGGGGAACTTTTAAACCGGCCATCTCAGGAAAATGCTTCACTTCACCTGCAAAAATACCCAGCGCATCTGTACCGCCATTTTCTTCAGAGCGTTGCATCAACGCTTGCATGCCGACACAAATCGCCAGTACAGGCTTGTTGAATACCGCATGGCGTACGACTTCATCAATACCGGCTTCATGCATACCTTGCATGCAGTCACGCATTGCACCTACACCCGGAAATACAATTTTATCAGCTTGGGCAATCAGCTTGGGATCATTGGTCACATCGACAGTTGCGCCGACATGCTCTAAGGCTTTGGCTGCAGAGTGTAAATTTCCCATGCCATAGTCAAGAAGGGCAATACGGGTCATTACAAACTACCTTTGGTTGAAGCAACAGTATTTTCTGCACGTGGATCAATTTCACAGGCCATACGCAGTGCGCGTGCAAAGGCTTTAAATGTACATTCGATCTGGTGATGGCTGTTTTTGCCTTTCAGGTTGTCAATATGCAGCGTCATTAGCGCATGATTCACAAAGCCTTGAAAAAATTCAGAGAATAGATCAACATCAAAGCTACCAATACGGGCGCGAGTGAATGGAATATCCATCCACAAGCCAGGGCGACCAGATAAATCAACCACTACACGGCTTAAAGCTTCATCCAGTGGTGCATAAAAATGACCATAACGACGTAAGCCTTTTTTATCACCGAGCGCTTGTGCGAAAGCCTGACCCAGTGTGATACCACAGTCTTCGACGGTATGGTGATCATCGATATCCAGGTCACCATCACAATGAATATCGATATCGAATAAGCCGTGTCGCTTGATTTGATCAATCATATGATCTAAAAATGGAATACCTGTGTTGAGGGTGCCTTGACCCGTACCATCAAGATTCACCCGAACTCGAATTTTGGTTTCGTTAGTGTTTCTTACCACTTCACTGATACGTTGCGTCATAGACACGTTCCTCAAAAAACGTCAAAAATGATGATGTAAAAATTTTTCGCGATGACGAAATCATCGCATATTAGATTGCTCAGGAGGGTTAATCAATGCCTATTACCGTACATGCTTATACTTCACTAGAAAACGACGAAGTGCGCAGCCAGCTTGAGCGACTGTATGACACCAGCCCGGAATTTGGAGATGGGCAGGATGCCATTGAACAACTAGAGCAAAACTTGGCTCAGTATACCTTAGTTTATACAGCAGAATTTAATACTAAACTGATTGGGGCAATTTGGTGTACCGGGCAAGGGGAAAGCAAGATCCTGGAAAATATTGTAGTGCATCCGGCTAACCGTGGACGCGGGGTGGCAGAACGACTGGTGAGCGAAGTCTGCCGAATTGAAGAAGATAAAGGGGTGAAGACCTTTGAGCCGGGCTGTGGCGCCATTCATCGTTGTCTGGCGCATTTGGAAAAAATTTAAGCTTAAACAGAGTGTAAAAAAGCAGTCTTGAGGCGAATGCCAGTCAGTGAAGAAATTGACTGGCATTTTTTATTGTGAATTCATCATGTTATTTGATACGTGAAAATGTCATTCGCAATGGTTTGAGCTATGAGATGCCTTGCACTGCAAGATACTTTTCTTGCCAACCCAAAATATATTTTGAGGCTTCTCATTGGGTAGATGAAAAACACGGTTTTGCAGGAAACAAACCAGCTGCCAATATTTGATCTAAAAAGCCAGCAAGTTAATTAAACACCTTTTAACTGATCAGAACTTAAGCCTGGAGACTGTTTTTTATGCCTAAAAATGTGCTGTGTGAAATAATGAATTGAGTTTTAAATAAAAAATAATCAAATAACGTGAAATCTGCTGTAAAAATAAACGTTTGTTTAAAAAAGCATAAAACCTGCTTGACTGAAAAACACTTAAATTGTTTAATACGCTCCATTGGCGTGATAGCTCAGTCGGTAGAGCAACGGATTGAAAATCCGTGTGTCCCCAGTTCGAACCTGGGTCTCGCCACCATATTCAAAATCTATTTCAAGATTTCAATCCCTGATCTGATCAGGGATTTTTTTTGGGCAAAAAATATTCGATCAAATAAAAATGTCATGAATTATATTGACTATTGATGCCAGATACGGCTTAATACACCGCATCGGCGTGATAGCTCAGTCGGTAGAGCAACGGATTGAAAATCCGTGTGTCCCCAGTTCGAACCTGGGTCTCGCCACCATATTCGAAAAAAACCTCAAACATTGTTTGAGGTTTTTTTTTGTCAGCTTTTTTTGGGTCTGAACTTTTTTGGTATAAAATAACCGCAATAACAATTCGAGCATAAAAAATGAAAACAATCGGATGTTCAATATTCACTTTACTCTCTGTGCTGCTGACTGCCTGTGGTGGTAGTGGAAGCGGAGATTACTTCAACTCTTCCTTTGAGAAAACTTTTACTTTTGGTTCACAAACCTATGTTTGTCGCAGTGAAAGAGCAGCCAATGCCTGTGGCGGTCCGAGTCAGGACTGTTCCGCATGTGACTTACAGTCATCATCATCCCCGGTTATTACTCAGATATGTGCTCAACCCGTAGCGAATACCCATAGAGTTACAACGGATGGTTGCATACTAAGACTCACGAATGACACCCAGACAGGAATCTGTACTTCAGAAGGATTGAGATTGCTTTCAGGAACCAATTTCACCAGACAGCAAGTGAGTAAGGGCACATTATTTTCGCGTGGAAGTTTAAGTGTCACTGTCGGAAATCTGACTGAAACCATCACCTGTAATTCATAGTTATTAACAGCTATGAAATTTTTTATGCCGTGGGTTATGGGCATCCTGTGTTTTGGATTGGGCTATTTTGTTGCCTCATCCAAGTCTGAATCTGTACCGCCTGTTCGTGAATCACGTCAGGATATTGCTGTGGAAAATTTTATTCAGCGGATCCAGCAAAAAGTGCAGATTCAACCTGAAAATCAACTTGCATTACAACAGCAGTTAAAAAATCAGAAAGTACAGATCAATTCAGTTATAGAGAGCGCCACTCCTGAACAGATCAATACGTATCTTGATCAGACTTTTCCAGGCTATGACTTATCCAGTATTCAAAATAAGCGCGTGTTTGCCAAACGTCTGGTCAGTGAATTTGTCGATGCAAAAAACGATGCGAATGAAGTCTTGGCAGGTCAGGCCTCGGTGACGACCCAACAACAATATTTAGCAGGAGATGTGTTGCCGAGGCAGATTTATGCCGGACAGCAGTTATTTGCCCATTTTGACACTTTGGGAAAAGTATCCAATAACGAGCAGGTTTTTATCCGCTGGAGTAACCAGTCTACAGGTGAAGTACTATTTTTTATGCCGCAGCGGGTAAGTAGCAATCGGGAGCAAAACTGGGTCAGTTTTAATCCGGTGCAAGGATGGAAAGCCAGTACTTACGATGTTAAATATTATCAGTTGAATGATCAGCTTAATCCGATTGCCCAAGTCAGTTTTACAATTGATCAGGTGATTGATTAAATTAAGCAATATTTTGAGAATAGTTTAATGAAAGACCTCTTTTCGAATCATAGTCTTGGTTATAAACAAGCCCGCCCAAATTACTCCATTCAAATTGTGAAAGAAATTTTAAAGCATGTGCCGCAACGGAATTTCGCATGGGATTGTGGAGCAGGGTCTGGACAGTTCACCCAATTATTAGCCCCGTATTTCGATCAGGTGGTGGCAAGCGATATTAGTGAAGCACAGTTGCAGCAAGCGCCTTATTTTGAAAATGTCAGCTATCAGCTGCAAGCGGCAGAGCAAAGTAATCTTCCTGCACAATCTATTGATCTGGTTACGGTGGCTCAAGCCATTCACTGGTTTGACTTTGATGCCTTTTATAAAGAAGTCAAACGGGTGCTTAAACCGCAAGGGGTGTTCGCTGCCATTGGTTATGGCTTAATTGAGGTGCAGGATGCTGCGGTTAACAGTTTGGTTCAACAGCTGTACTTTGAAACGCTAAACGGTTATTGGGACAGTGAGCGCCGTTATATTGATGAGTTGTATCAAACCATTCCGTTTCCTTTTAATGAGCAGGCTGTAGCAGAGATGCATTTGCAATATCAATGGTCACCACAGCAATTATTGAGCTATCTAAGAACCTGGTCAGCGCTCAAGCATTATCAAGATAAAAATGAGCATGATCCGCTTCAGTCGATTTCAAACGCTTTAAAAGTTGCGCCTGAAAAATTAGATGTAACATTTCCTGTCCTGCTACGTATAGGAACGGTTTAAAAATAAAAAATTAAGCCAGCGGGATATTGGGTTGTTTTAGAGTAATAATTCAAAGCTAAAAAGATGATTTTTAGAAAATTAATATAATAAAAATGGAATTTTTTAATATAAATTTCATGTATATAAAGATACTAAATCAAATGATTTTTGAATAAAAATTAAAATTCAATTCAGACCGCTTATCGGGGCAAAGGCTGTCAAATAAAGGGTTTATTATAGAATTATGAGTGTTAAAGGTTGTTTATTTACTTTTATTTTTTTTGAGTAGGACTGCCATGAAGCTCCCAAAATATATGTTTTTTGCTGTCATGTTGATGCTTGGACATTTTTCTCTATCTTATGCTTTTGCCGATACTGCTGAAATGCCTGTATTAAGAATGATGGCAGAACCGGAATTAAGAGCTGAAACTACAAGCATCATTCAATATCAGCAAGATCCGCAAAAAGTAAGAGCTTTGCAGCATCGGATTATGCAGATCCAGCTGGATACTCAAAATTTTGTGGTTAATCCGACCATTTTAGCGAGCATCGATCTTGTGCCTGATGGGCCAATGCCCGATATAAACAGCTTGCCATTGGAACAGCAGCAATATGTTCTGGCGGTTGCACAAGGTTTGCAGTCACCTGATCCAAGAGAAGGCCTGTATATTATCCTTGAACCTTTTGGGATAGACCGCAGCGCAACTAATGTACAAATTGCTCGAGAGCAAATTTCGATGGGTATTTTGGAAAATACTGCGCGAAATGAATCCATCAGACAGTTGCAACAACAGCAGGGCTCTATTCAAAATAATGCTATGCGCTAGTTTTAAAATATTGATAGAAAAATAAATGTTTTCTGTAGAAAGAAAAAGGATGCTCACAGGCATCCTTTTTTTGAGCTAAAATGCGTTAAAGCAAATTAAGCTGCAGATTTTTTAAACCAAGAGAAGAAACCTTTTTTCTCAGCTTTTACTTCAGCTTTAGCAGCATCCGCTTTTTCAGCAGTGGCTTCTTGTACTTCAGCAGTTTTTTCAACAGTCGCGTCTTTTACTTCAGTGACTTGAGCAACAGTTGCGTCTTTCACTTCGGCAGTTTTTTCTACTACAGCATCTTTTGCCTCAGTTGCTTTAGCAACAGTTGCATCTTTGGCTGCTACAGTATTGTGTACAGCAGTATCAGTTGCTACAACAGCTTTTTCTTGAGTGGCCGCAGCTGCTGATTTAACTGTGTTTGCAGTCTGAATGCTCTCTGCTTTTACTTGAGCTTTTAACGCATCAACTTTAGCAGCCGGAGTCGCTTCTACAGTTGCAGTTGCCATAGCAGAGGTTGTTGCTGCAACTAAAGCCATAGCCATAGCAGTTTTAATAGTATTCATAGTCATCACTCTATAAAAAGGTTTGAAAAATAATGTGTTGTGAATACTATGCTTTCTAGGGGATGGTTTGGTTACAGGGCGCTTGACTGGTATTTTAATTGCGTGATTATTCAACTAAAATTACAAAGCAATAACATGATGTTGCGGTAGGTTACATTGCGTTTATTTTTTGCCGGGTGTGATGAGATAGAAATTGATACTTTTTGATGATTATAAGGATTAAATGTTCTTGGTTTTTCTCGGCAAAATTATATCGTTTTACGCATATAAGCCATACGCTATGTACTCAATAAAATTTATATCCAAGAAAATATCTATATAAGCTCCCATCGATGCTGATATTTAAATATTCTCGCGCAGCTAATTTTTACTTTGCTGGCACAAATTAAGCAAATGCCTGTACGAAACAGCAGTTCATCCCTGACACCTCTGTTCAACCGTTGACATCCATACCATCTTGGCGCGTATTTATGATGAAGAAAAATTTTTTCAATGAAATTAAAGGTGAATATTCATGAGAATTTGGCTCTAACATGCAGTTAAATAAAAGCACTTCATCTTTTCAAACATGACAGTTTTGCAATAAGACTGTCATTTGTTGTTCAAACTCTATTGCTAGATTAAAACGGTCACGAAGATCACAACATGAAATCTAGGCAGATGAGTCATGAAAACCCTACATGTTTTTGATGATATTCAGCATGTATACAGTGAGTTTGTTGAAAATAAAAAATATCCGAAACTGGAAAGCCTGAACAATCGGGGCAAGAGTCGGTCTTTCTTCAACCAGTATTTCCAGCTGATTGAAGGCTGGCATCATACCGAACAGATTGTGATTCAGTTCAATCAGCAATATTTTAGTCTGGACACAGGCAATTCGCCTGATTTTATGGACCGAGAAAAATACATGGCGTGGTTACGCGAACAACTGGTGTAGTAAAACTGAAATTTTATTACTTCTATTTTTTTAAAGGCCATCAAACTGTCCTTACCGGACGGTTTTTATTTTTTATAGGCTACCTAATCTATATGAATGCAATACGATCAGTTTATTTTCAATTTGATGTTGAGGCATATGCTAAAAACATAGTCAACTTATTAATTTCAGGATGACATCTTTTTTATGTTTTAAAAAAGCCTAGGCAGCTTTCTTTAACTAAGAGAACCAGCCTTTTTTCTCAGCTTTTACTTCTGCTTTTTCAGCCGCCGCATCTTTGGTTTTAACTACTTCAGTTTTCATAGCTTCAACTTTTACTTGTGCAGGTGTAGCACTTCTTTAGCCACAGTCTGGGTTGCTGTTTTAGTTACAACAGTTGTTGGAGCGATTTGACCTTCAGTTGCTATTGCGGAGGCAGAAGTCGCTACAAATACAGTCGCAATAATTGTTTTAAGCATGTTCATACAAACTCTTTTAAGTAAATAGGAAAAGAGGCTTGATCATATGCCTACTATTATAAGTAATTGATGAATAAAATTTTATTAGTTTATTTTTCAGCTAAACTTGCAGATTGAGAATAGGATGTTTCACAGCAGTTACATGAATCTAAAACCATTCCTAGAAAATATATCTCTAAAAAATATACTTTTGTGTGATTTTGTACCTACATTAAAAATATAATATCTAAAGAAAATTCAGAAAATCGTGAGAATGAATAAATTATTTTTAAGTATAGTAATCTTTTTGCTCGGTGCTTGTTCGGGTCTACAAGTAGAAATTACTAGTCAATTAGAAAAAAGAGTTCCAAATATTATAGAAAATGCTATGGATGTAGATACTAAAACTGATCTACAAGAAAAAGATAACGAAGATACAATACAAAAATTAATTGAAAATGCGGAGGCGGATACTTTAGGTGATGAATATAGATATTTTCCCATAGCTCAAAAAATAGTAAGAAATCAGGCCCCAGTCTATGATGCTCCAAACAATGGTAAGATGCTCAGAGTATTAAATAAAGACAGTAAAGTTTTTATTTTTGACCGTAAAAATAATTGGGAAAGAATAACAATAGAAAATGATTCACCTCAATGGATTGATAGTAAATATTTATGTAGTAATGAAACTTGTCATAAGGTACATGAACAAAGGGCACGATCTCGGGTAATTGTAAAAAATACCGATCGAAATATTAGCTCTGTAAGAAAATTGAATGAGCTTAAAACAAGTAATCAAAAATTAAATGCTGTATCTAAATCGAGTAAAAATTATTCCAAAAATAAATCAGATAATATTTATGGCAATAGTTGTTCTTGTGCAGTAGTAGATTATTGCGTAGGCCCAAGAGGTGGACATTACTGTATAACTAGTGGCGGTAATAAGCGATATTTACCGAGATAAAAAGAACCCCACACTAAGCGGGGTTCTTTTTTTCGAAGTATTTAAGAATTAAACACGTTCGATAATTGTCGCAATACCTTGACCCAAACCAATACACATGGTCGCAAGACCGATTTGCGTATCTTGTTGCTCCATCACGTTCAGCAACGTCGTTGTGATACGCGCGCCAGAACAACCGAGTGGATGACCCAATGCAATCGCACCACCGTTCAAGTTCACACGGTCTTGCTGGTCATAAATGCCTAAGCCTTTAAGAACAGACAAACCTTGTGCAGCGAACGCTTCGTTCAATTCAAATGTTTGAATATCAGCAATTGACAAGCCAGCACGTTTAAGCGCTTTTTGCGTTGCAGGAACAGGACCGTAACCCATGATTGCTGCGTCACAACCTGCAACCGCCATAGAGCGAATCACAGCACGTGGTTTAAGACCTAAAGCTTGCGCACGTTCAGCAGACATAAGCAACATTGCTGATGCACCGTCAGACAACGCTGAAGATGTAGCCGCAGTGACCGTACCGCCTTTTGGATCGAACACAGGACGTAAGCTTGCAAATGCTTCAAGATTTGAGTCAGGACGAATCACTTCGTCAATATCGCACAAAATTTTGAAACCGTTTGCGTCGTGACCTTCAACACCAATAATTTCGTTTTTGAAACGACCTTCTTGTGTTGCAGCCCAAGCGCGGCGGTGAGATTCTACACCAAACGCATCCTGTTCTTCACGGGTAATGCCGTTCATGCGACCCAACATTTCAGCGGTTAAGCCCATCATGTTAGACGCTTTGGCATAATGCTTAGAGGCTTCAGGGTTTAGGTCGATGCCGTGCATCATACCGACGTGACCCATATGCTCTACACCACCAATAATGAAGATATCACCTTGGTTGGTTGCAATTTGTGCCGCCGCAGTATGAATCGATTGCATAGATGAACCACAAAGACGGTTAACAGTTTGACCTGCAACAGTTTTTGGAAGATCAGCAAGCAATGCGATGTTACGGGCAATGTTCATACCTTGTTCTAAGGTCTGGTTTACACAGCCCCAGATCACGTCTTCAACTTCGTTGACATCAAACTGGTTACGAGCAACCAAGGCACGAACTAGTTCAGCAGATAAGCTGTCAGCACGTACATTGCGGAACATACCGTTTTTGGTTTTACCCATTGCTGAACGTACGCCATCAACGATGACAACGTCACGTGGATTTAAAGTAGCCATTCACGTTGCTCCTTAACCGTAGAATTTTTTGTTGTTAGCAGCCATGTCACGCAACATTTGTGGCGCTTCATAAGCTTTACCTAAGTGTGCATACTTGTCGCAAAGAGCAACGTATTCAGCAACACCTGTTTGGTCGATGTAACGTGCTGGACCGCCACGGAATGGAGGGAAACCTACACCCATGATCATCGCCATGTCTGCTTCTGATGCAGTCGCGACAATGTTGTCTTCTAAGCAACGGACAGTTTCGTTACAGAAAGCCAGCATCATACGGTCAATGATTTCTTGCGCATCAAATTCACGTTTTTCGCCAGTCACTACAGATGCAATCAATTCATACGCTGTAGGATCAACTTTTTTCGCTTTTTTGCCTTTACGGTCTAACTCGTATTTGTAGAAACCAACATCGTTCTTTTGACCCAAACGTTTTGCTTCATACATGGTTTGAATCGAACCTTTGAAGTCCGGTTTCATACGGTCAGGGAAGCCTTCCGCCATTACTTCTGCACCATGAACGCCCGTGTCGATACCGACAACGTCCATTAAGTAAGCAGGGCCCATTGGCCAGCCGAAGCGTTCCATTACTTTATCGATTTGCTGGAAGTCAGCGCCATCTTTAAGCAACAGGTCGAACGCACCGAAGTAAGGGAACAATACACGGTTGACCAAGAAGCCCGGGCAGTCGTTCACTACGATTGGGGTTTTACCCATTTTCTGAGCAAGAACCACAGTGGTTGCAATCGCTTCATCAGAAGTCTTTGCACCACGGATCACTTCAACCAAAGGCATCATGTGAACTGGGTTAAAGAAGTGCATACCAACGAAGTTTTCAGGACGTTGCAGGCTTTCAGCCAAACGCGTGATTGAAATCGTAGAAGTATTTGAGGCAATGATGGTGTTTTCGCGTACTGATTTTTCAGTATCCGCAAGCACAGCAGCTTTAATCTTTGGATTTTCCGTGACCGCTTCGATCACGATATCCACATCTTTAAACTCATCCAAGCTTAAAGTTGGGCGGATGCGAGCAAGGGTTTCACCCATTTTCGCAGGGGTCATCTTTTTGCGTTCAACTTGTTTGGTCAACAGTTTGGTCGCTTCAGACATACCCAATGCAAGTTGCGGGTTACCAATGTCTTTCATGATAATTGGTGTGCCTTTGCTTGCCGCTTGGTAAGCAATACCGCCACCCATGATCCCCGCGCCTAGAACAGCCGCCTGGTTTACCGGGTGTGCACCTTTTTCATGTTTTTTCGAAGTCTTCTTCACCAATTGGTCATTGAGGAATAAACCAATCAACGCGCCTGCTTGAGGCGTAATTGCAGCTTTAGCGAAACCTTCAGCTTCAACTTTTAATGCTTCGTTACGTGGAAGGCTTGCACCTGCCTGTAATGAGTCAAGAAGCAGTTTTGGCGCAGGGTATTGAGCAGGGTTTGCTTTGGCTAAAACCATGCCTTTAGAGGAGTTAAACGCCATCATCTGTTCGATTGGGCTAAGTTTAACGGGATCCAGTTTTTCCTGACGTTTGGTTTTCCAGTCAAGGCGACCAGCAATGGCCTGTTTAACCAGGTCAATTGCAGCGGCTTGCAGTTTGTCTGCAGCAACCACCGCATCAACAGCACCGTCTTTAAGCGCAGCATCAGGGCGTTTAGGATTGGCCATCGCCATCCATTCAACCGCGTTGTCGATACCAATAACACGGCTTAAACGAACCGTACCACCAAAGCCCGGAAAAATACCGAGTTTGATTTCAGGCAAGCCCACTTGAGCTGTTTCTGACATGACACGGTAGTCACAGACCAGACACATCTCAAAACCACCGCCCAATGCCATACCATTGATTGCAGCAACTTTAGGAATCTCTAAATCTTCAAAACTGTTGAAAATTTCGTGAACAGGCATTGCCCAATCCACAATTGCTTTTTCGCCTTGAGCAAAGTTATCACCAAACTCAGTGATGTCTGCACCCACGATAAATGTTGATTTACCAGAGGTAACGATTAAACCTTTAACGTCGCTATTGGCTTTAACAGCGTCAATGGCAGCTTTAAAGTCTTCAATCGTTGCACGGTTAAATTTGTTGACCGACTCATCTTGTAAGTCAAAGCGGAATTCTGCAATTCCGTCCGAAAGCATTTGGACGGTAATGGCATTGCCAGCGTGGATCATGCCTGATCTCCTTTATTTTGGAGGACTTATTAAGTTGATGTTTTGAAGCATGTACGCATTTCCCGCGCACATCGAACTTCGCTAATCTTACGATAACTATATCCAAAAAGAACATAACAAGTTGTATCAAGCGGTGACGCAAGGGTCATCAATTTTTTTTCAACAAACCCTTGTGATGAATAGCTTTAGTTTTGCTGTACCTTGTAAAAATGTGATGAACTTTTTGTTTAAATTAAGGTTTTTTAATCATTTCGTGGTTATTTATATCGGGGGTAAGTTCTGGATTGCAAGTTTTTTATGAGTTTGTTTTGGTCAAAAAGGTCAATTAAGCTAAATTACCCACTTAATAAAGCCAGTGCTGTAGTCAAGATTTAAGCAGGAAATTGCAAATCAGTAGCGTTGATACGTATTTTATTGAAATAAAACTAAACAGATTTATAGTTAATACGCTGCCAAATATTTGGCTGTCACAACGATTGTTGGTGCGGTTATTTAGAGCATTATTCTGGCTGAATCATCAACTGTCCATTATCGAAATTCACCGTGAGCTGATTTTTTCCCGGATAATTTAAAAAGTAAACCGCCAGAATCGGTTCCAGTTCAGTTCGCATTTTTCGCGCCAAATGGCGTGCGCCAAAACGAATATCATGCCCTGTATAAAAGTGTGCTTTGGCAGCATCGGTTAAAACCACCGCACGCTTTTGATGTTGAAGGCGCTGATTGAGTTTTTCCAGTTCAATTTCTACTAGCTTTGGTAACGCATTATCCTGAACCGCCAGATAATGCAAAGTACGATCAATCCGGTTTAAAAATTCAGGATCAAATTTTTTAAACATCACTTTTTCAATAATGGTTTTGGTGGATATTTTTTTAAGGCAAATATTCTGCATTTTCTGCGGCAGAAAATTCAGTTTGTCCAAATATTGCTGTGCAGCTTGTGCACCGACATTACTGGTCATAAAGATCATGCAGTTGCGAAAATCGAGGGTCTTGGTGCCTGAGGTTAAAGTCAGCTTGCCAGTGTCCAGTATATTCATTAAACCGCGAATCACTTCAGTCGATGCTTTCTCCAACTCATCAAACAGCACAATCCCCGGACGGGTATGTGAACCGGCAATGGCGGTTTCATCAAACAGGCTATGACCTTCTTTTGAGCCAACGTAGCCCGGAGGTGCACCGGTAATGGCTGCGGCATAATGTTCTTGCGCCAGGGTATTCATATCAATCCGGCAAAAAGCATCCGGGCGGCCATAAATCGCCTCGCTAATTAAACGCACAGTTTCTGTTTTACCGACACCGGTTGGACCAAGCATGAGCATTACCGAGAGAGGGCGTTCCGGACTGGAAAAATCGGCTTTGACCACATGCAGCATTTTTTCGATTTCTTGTAATGCGGCATCCTGTCCAATAATTCGGGCATGCAGTAATTGCATTACATCTTTGGGTTCAAAATGAAAACGAGGTTTGCCCATCAATCTATCTTTTTCAGATGCGCTATGCGTTGCAGTTACAGGCTTAACGATATGCATGGCAGGATTGTGGTTCGTCATTCAGTTTGATCCAAGTTCTTCAGATGACTTGAGCATAGCAAAATAAGCATGAGTCACTTATAGCTTTTAGCAATTAAATGATTGTTAGAACTTTGTTTGATGAAGGGGAGAAAATAGCGAATTGGCTTGAAAATGGCTTGAAAACCATCACATCATGTAGCAAAGCAGACATCATTGTAAATAAGGCTGAATGTGAACGAAAACGCGCGTGACAATATTGAAAAGATTTTAGCCCATATGACGACTTTACCTGGGGTTTACCGGATGTTGGGTAAAGACGGAGAATTACTGTATGTGGGTAAAGCCAAAAATCTGAAAAACCGTGTGTCGAGCTACTTCGTTAAAACCATCGATCATCCCAAAACACAGGCTTTGGTGGCACGGATTTATGATATTGAAACGCTGATTGTCCGTTCTGAAACCGAAGCCTTATTGCTGGAACAAAACCTGATTAAGCTGCATCGTCCGCCGTACAACATCATGTTGCGCGATGATAAATCTTATGTCTATATCTTTGTCTCCAGTGACAAGCCTTATCCGCGTATTGCAGCAGGTCGCGGCAAAGGCAAGCATCAGGTTGGCAAGTTTTTTGGCCCTTATCCGAGTGCCTATAATGCCCGTGACACTTTGGTGGTGCTGCAAAAACTGTTCAATGTACGCCAGTGTGAAAACAGTTATTTTTCCCAGCGTAAACGCCCGTGTTTGCAATATCAGATCAAGCGCTGTACCGCGCCTTGTGTCGGTTTAATTTCGCCTGAAGATTATCAGGAAGATGTTAAAAATTCGATTCGCTTTTTACAAGGTGATACTAAAGAATTAAATCAGGAATTGATCGCCAAAATGGAAGCGGCAGCTGAAGCGCTGGAATTTGAAAAAGCGGTGTTTTATCGCGACCGGATGGCTTTGCTGCGTGATGTGCAATCGCAACAGGCGATTTATAAACTCAAAGGTGAAGCTGATATTCTGGCAATTGCCTATCATGCCGGCGTGACCTGCGTGCAGATTATGCATGTGCGTAATGGCAAAATGCTCGGCGGGAAAAGCTATTTCCCCGATATGCTGGGCGACGATCTGGGGCAAATGTTATCTGATTTCATGGCAAACTTTTATTTTCAGGTTGCAGATGAAGTCCCTGCCGAGCTGATTATTAATACCGAATTACCCGATCGCAAAGAATTGGAACAGGCGCTGCAACAGGAATTTGGCAAGAAAGTTCAGATTAAGTCCAATGTTCGGGAAACCCGTGCCGAGTGGTTAGAGCTGGCCAATATGAATGTGCAACATGCCATTAAAGGGCAGCTGGCCAATCATTTTGAACTGAATGAACGTTTCCATCAGCTGGAACAAGTGGTCGGTCGTCCGATTGACCGGATTGAATGTTTTGATATCTCGCATACCATGGGTGAAGCCACTATTGCTTCCTGTGTGGTGTTCGATTCGGGCGGTGCGCGCAAACGTGATTATCGCCAGTTTTCCATTGAAGATATTACTGGTGGTGATGACTATGCGGCCATGCGTCAAGCGCTGACCCGCCGTTATAAAAAAGCCATGTTGCCGGATTTACTGCTGATTGATGGCGGTAAAGGTCAATTGCATATGGCGATGCAAGTCATGCAGGATCTGGGACTGGATGCCTTTATGGTCGGGGTATCTAAAGGTGAAGGGCGTAAACCCGGTCTGGAAACCTTGCATTTTACCGATGGCAGTAAAATCCAGTTGCCTGAAGACCATAAAGCCCTACATTTAATTCAGCAGGTACGTGATGAAGCCCACCGTTTTGCCATTACCAAACATCGTGCCAAACGCGATAAACGCCGCGGTGGTTCAGTGCTGGAAGTCATTCCTGGATTAGGGCCAAAACGCCGCCGTGATTTGCTGACCCACTTTGGTGGAATTCAGGGCGTATTGAAAGCCTCAGAAAATGACTTGAAACTGGTTCCCGGTCTGGGCGATGTCATGGCAAGAACCATTTATAAGGTACTGCATGAATAAAGACAGACCGATTGGCCAAAGTGCTCATTGACGCTGCAGTCATTGAGCATTCACAACACTTCAAAATAAGTCAAAAATAGAGCAAATCAAAAACTTCAAAGGACAGAGGATGTCACTCCGCCAATTATTTACCGACATTGAACAAAATGAATGGGTGGATATGCCGCCAGGATGGTTACAAGGCCGCACCATTTATGGGGGCTTGGTTGCAGGCATGATGATGCAAAAAGCAGTGGTGGCAATTGCTGATCCCCTAAAACGTTTATTAAGCACCAGTGTGACTTTTGTCGGTCCAGTACAAATGGCACCCGTTCAATTAACTGCTGAAATCTTACGGCAAGGCAAGTCTGTAACTACAGTTGAAGTGCGACTGTTACAAGATAATGCAGTGCAAAGTATTTTGATTGCCAGTTTCGGCACCCAGCGTCCCTCGGCAATTTCAGTACAACAGGAACGCATTGCACCAGCGTTTCCAGCACCGGAGCAATTAAACATTGCAGAGCATCATCCTCTAGCACCTGAATGTTTTGGACAGATGGATTTGGTCTGGGTAGATGGACAGTATCCATGTACGGCGAGTGAAAAGCCTGATTTTAGTGGCTGGATGCGTTTTAATCCTGCGCGGCATGAAAATCGGGAAATGACCGTGTCGGATTTGATGGTGGCATTTGACATGTGGCCTCCCGGTGTCTTGCCAATGTTTAACAGCATAGCACCAGCCAGTTCATTGACCTGGCATGTGACCTATGTTCATCCTTTAAGCAATCAGCTGCAGGATTGGTTTAAATATAAAGTATTTACCGATTATGCGGCAGAAGGGTATTCCACTGAATATGCCCATCTTTGGGATGCTGAAAACAGACTGATTGCGATTTCCAGACAGACAGTTACCGTGTTTGCCTAGTGACACTTTATAGCAATTCGTATAAAGTGAGTCTGAATTAACGATGAATCCATCCCAAAATATGTGTGGTTTTTCATTGTACATACAGGGGAAAAATTGGCGGTGTCTATGACTACAGGTCGCATCCTGAATATTCCAAATATCTTGACTTTGGCGCGTATAGCTTTAATACCTGTTTTTTTGTTGGTGGCTTATTGGCCGCCTACAATTGGTGTTGCGGAACACGACACTAACATGACTCGTCACATTGTTTTAACGGCGATTTTTGTGGTTGCTGCAGTAACTGACTGGTTCGATGGTTATTTGGCACGTTCACTGAATCAAACCTCAGCCTTTGGCCGCTTTCTCGATCCGGTTGCAGATAAGCTGATGGTTGCAGCTGCGTTGATTGTTCTGGTGCAATGGCAACCGAGTATTTCCATGGCATTTGCAGCGATTGTGATTATTTCACGCGAAATTACCGTATCGGCTTTGCGTGAATGGATGGCTGAGTTGGGCGCACGGACCAATGTTGCCGTATCTACCGTGGGTAAATATAAAACGGCGTTTCAAATGATTGCGATTTCAGTGTTTTTACTGAATTGGCAACCGCTTGATACTTTGGCTTATCTTTTACTTTATACCGCAGTGATTCTAACCTTATGGTCTATGTTTATTTATTTGAAAGCTGCATGGCCGTATTTAAAACAGCCTTAAACTAGATTTAAACATTCATTAAAGACACCCGTTTCAGGGTGTTTTTTTTTGACTTGGATATGTGTTTAAAATTTATAAACAAAAAAAATCCTAGATTTTGGGGGAAACCTAGGATTGAAATCGGGTATTTGTTATATCTTTTATAAGATGTTTAACCATCTTCTTGAAACTAATTATAGGAGAGTCAATTCCATAACTCATGTAGGTTATTGTATTGTAATGTAGAGTTTTATTTAGAAATGTAGCTTTGGTTTACAGTTATTTCTAAATGTTAAAAAACCAAATTCCTTTATAAGAAGTAGCAAAACATAGAATAGAAGAGCCTGAGTGTGGCTTTTAGGCTTTATATAATAAAAAAGGAGCCTTTCAAAGACTCCTTTATGACATAAGAAAGTACGCGTTTCGCTTGCCTTTAATATCGTGCTTCAAATTAAAGCCTACGCATGCTTTCAGCGCTTGTCTTGCAGAAAAATAAGGCAGCGCCTTATTTTTCTTCAGGCTTTAGGCCTTCAGCTTTTTCCAGTGACTGATCGTTACTAAAGAACTTTTCACGTTGCTCTTCTAGAAATTTCTTTGCATCTGCTTCAAACACGTTTAAACGTTTTTCATTGATCAGCGTGGTTTGGTGTTTAAGCCATTCTTGCCAAGCCTGTTTAGACACGCTATCAAACAATTCTTGACCTTTTGCACCAGGGAAGGGGGCAAAATCTAAAGCTTCCATATCTTTTTGATACTTACGGCAAAACACTTGTCGAGACATATCATTATTCCTTAAGCGTAAAGTTTTTCTAAGCGTGTATAGGCGCGCGAAATTGCAGCTTCAACTTGAGCGGGTGCAGTACCGCCAATATGGTTACGTGCATTCACCGATGCTTCAAGTGTTAATGCTTTTTCAAATACATCTTCAGAAATCAAATCAGAGAACTGTTGCAATTGTTCAAGTGTCAATTCAGACAAATCTTTCGATTCTTGAACACCAAGCGCCACCGCTTTACCGACAATTTCATGTGCATCACGGAACGCAACGCCATTTTTTACCAGATAATCGGCAAGATCAGTTGCGGTTGAGAAACCGCGTAGTGCTGCTTCACGCATAATTTCAATATTAGGTACAAGTGCAGGAATCATGTCGGCAAATGCCATTAATGAGCCACGAACCGTATCAATGGCATCAAATAGGGGTTCTTTATCTTCCTGGTTGTCTTTGTTATACGCCAACGGTTGACCTTTCATGAGGGTTAGAAGACTCATTAAGTCACCATACACACGGCCGGTTTTACCACGAATTAATTCAGGCACATCCGGGTTTTTCTTCTGCGGCATAATTGAAGAGCCGGTGCAGAAACGATCCGGAATATTCACAAACTTGAATTGTGCAGAAGTCCACAGAATCATTTCTTCAGACATACGTGATAAATGCATCATAATAAGGGATGCAGCAGCATTGAATTCAATCGCGAAATCACGGTCAGAAACCGCGTCTAACGAGTTTTCACAGACTGCTTCAAAACCTAAAAGCTGTGCTGTGTATTCACGTTCAATTGGATAGGTTGTACCAGCAAGAGCAGCAGAGCCAAGTGGCAAACGATTAACACGTTTACGGCAGTCGATTAGACGCTCAGAATCACGCACCAGCATTTCAAACCACGCCATTAAATGGTGACCGAAAGTCACTGGTTGTGCCGTTTGTAAGTGAGTGAAGCCCGGCATAATGGTTTGGGTGTTTTTTGCAGCCAAGCCCAAAATACCTTTTTGTAATTTTTCCAGCAATTTTAGAATCGCATCAATTTCGTCACGCACGTATAAACGAATATCGGTTGCGACCTGGTCGTTACGGCTACGGCCGGTATGGAGTTTTTTACCGGTGATGCCAATACGCTGAGTCAGACGAGACTCGATGTTCATGTGGACATCTTCCAGGTCAACACGCCATTCAAAATTACCCGCTTCAATGTCCGCTTGAATTGCGGTTAGGCCAGTGATGATGTCGTCACGTTCTTGTTCGGTAAGTACGCCAACTTTTGCCAGCATGGTTGCATGTGCAATAGAACCTGCAATATCTTGTTTATAAAAGCGTTGGTCAAATTGTACAGATGCTGTAAATTCAGCAACAAAAGCGTCCGTCGCTTCAGAGAAACGACCGCCCCACATACCCGAAGTTTGGGTTTGTGACGGATTTGAGGAATTAGAAGATGTGGTCATGTCGGCTCAATAAGATAAAAAGCATTAGAACTAAAAACAGTATAACAAATTCAGGTTCACTTGCCGAAGGACAAGACGAGCAAAGTTTTGCTGATACACATGGAAATAAACCATACGCTTATTTTTTTACGAAAATAGGGCGTTGGCAACATTTAATCGAATTATTTATTGCCAGTAATATTTTGGCGATGATTTTAGCTTTGGCAGAAGCACAATCATGGGCGGGCTTAAGTGTAGGGCGTTTATTGCAGTATATGTTGTTCATTAACTGGGTATTACTGGCTTTTGTTGCATTGGTTGAGCTGTTTCAAAAAAAAATACAGCATTTAGGTTTTGGGCAAGCTTTAGTGGTCGGCTTCATTCTATTGCAGATTATTGTTTTATCGACCACCGTGATGCTAAATGCTGTGATTTATTTCGGACAGAATTTTCAAATTTACAATTTAAACAGCGAAGTCTTACTCGATGGGGTGATGTTACATCTGAGCTATGGCGTACTAATTGGAACATTCTGTTTTCGCTATCTGTATTTGCGTGAACAATGGGCACGCCAGCAAAACAGTGAACTACATGCACGCATTCAAGCCATGCAGGCACGAATTCATCCACATTTTCTATTTAACAGTTTAAATACGGTGATCAGTTTAATTAGCATTGATCCAGATAAAGCAGAACAAATGTTACTGAATTTATCACGACTATTTCGTGCAAGTTTTAAAGAACTTAAACTGGTGCGCTTAAAAGATGAAATTGAACTGTGTCAGCATTATTTAGCCATTGAGGAGATTCGTTTAGGTGATCGTTTACGCGTAGAGTGGAAATATGACGATGAAGTACTCTTTTCTCAGATACAAATTCCATTATTAACTTTACAACCTTTAGTGGAAAATAGTATTTTTCATGGAGTTGAAAATTTTTTAACTAAGAGTACGATAAGCATATTGGTTGAAGTATTGCAAAATCAAGTCAATATCGTTATTACTAACCCTTATAAACAGGAAAAAATAAATTTAAGACAAGGAAATGGTATTGCAGTTGAGAATGTGAAACAGCGTCTAGAAGCTTATTATGGACGGACTGTGAGCTTTCAGACATACGCGGGGAAGGGAATGTTTACCACAGTCGTGCAATATCGATATAAATAAAAAAATCATAGTTAACCTATAAAAAAAATCATGGTAACTGTGAAAGGAGGAAAAATGGACATCCTGATTTGTGATGATGAACCTCTCGCGGTAGAGCGATTATCACGTTTAGTCACCCAACTGGGACATCAAGTGATTGCAACTGCAACGCATGGTCAGCAGGCGATTGATATGGTTCAGTTTTATGAGCCAGATGTGGTGCTTTTAGATATTCAAATGCCCGAAATGGATGGATTAAGCTGTGCCCAGTATTTGCGCCAGCTAGAGCCTATGCCGGCGATTATTTTTTGTACTGCCTATGATGAGCATGCTTTGGAGGCATTTAAGTCGCATGCAGAAGGCTATCTATTAAAACCAGTGATGCAACAAGAATTACAACAGGTTTTAGATCATTTAACCAAACTGACTCAAGCACAAATGAGCACTTTAAAACAAAAAGAAGATATGAACGAACTCAATATAAAACGCCATCAAATTGTGGCAAAAACCTACCGTGGGGTAGAGTTGGTGCCTGTGGAAAATATTTATTATTTTTTAGCAGACCAGAAATATGTCACGGTACGCCATAAAAATGGCAGCGTACTGATTGATGAAACCTTAAAAGACCTAGAAAATGAATTTGGCGATCAATTCGTTCGAATTCATCGTAATGCATTGGTTTCAGTGAATTTTTTGGATGGTCTCGAGGTGATTAGTTCGGGGCAGTATCAGGTACGTTGTCGTGAGTTGGAAGAACGTCTGGCCGTCAGCCGACGTCATTTGCCCAATTTAAGAGAACGAATACAAAAAATATAAATCTCTTTTCATAATTTTGATGAAAACAACTGTGCAAATTCACTTGCATTTTCAAGTCAGCGCGTTAAGTTTACAATAACGCACTTACATTGACTGTTTCTAAAATTTATGAAGATTTTGAAGATTGCAACTCGACAAAGCCCGCTTGCCTTATGGCAGGCTGAACATATTCGTGCCCGTTTAGAGGCATTGCATGCTGATCTTAAAGTTGAGTTGGTGACCTTCGTCACTCAAGGTGACAAAATCCTAGATACGCCTTTGGCAAAAATTGGCGGTAAAGGTTTATTTGTTAAAGAGTTAGAAGCAGCATTGCTAGATGGTCGTGCAGATTTGGCTGTTCATTCCATGAAAGATGTACCTATGGCCTTACCTGAAGGTTTAAGCTTGGCCGTAATTTGTGAACGTGAGGATCCTATGGATGCTTTTGTCTCCAATACCTATCACAGTTTTGATGAATTACCGCAGGGTGCAAAAGTAGGCACGTCAAGCCTGCGCCGTAAGACACAGATTTTAAAACAGCGTCCTGATTTGAATATTATTGATTTGCGGGGTAATGTTGGAACACGTTTATCTAAGCTGGATTCAGGTTTATACGATGCCATTATTTTGGCGAGTGCGGGTTTAAAACGCCTAGGCTTGGCTGAGCGTATACGTCATAGCCTGAAACCTGAAATTAGTTTGCCTGCAGTTGGACAAGGCGCACTCGGTCTCGAATGTCGTGCGACAGACCAGGTGGTACTTGGTCTTATTTTACCGCTTTTACATGCTGAAACTGATGTTTGTGTTCGTGCAGAACGCGCTTTCAATGCCTATTTAGAAGGCGGTTGCCAGGTGCCAATTGCAGGATATGCGACTTTAAATCAAGGGCTACTCCATATAGAGGGTCGTGTGGGAAGTGTAGATGGTGTAACGCTATTGAAAGCCAATCTCAGCGGCACTCCAGAACAAGCTGAACAGCTGGGGGTCAGTCTCGCGCAGAAATTGCTTGAACAAGGCGCGGGTGATTTGCTTAAAGCACTTTATTAACATGCTGTTTATTAATACCCGTCCTCAAGACCGTGCAGAAAAATTGAGTCATGCCTTGCGTATGGCTCACGTCCCTGTTTTGGATTTGCCTTTACTGGAATTGGTCGCTCGACCTTGGTCAGAGCTACTGTCTGAGCTGTATCCGCAATTGCTTTCTGCACAGGTGATTGTGGTGGTCAGTCCAACTGCTGTTCAGGTGGGGATGGATTATTTAAAACAGGCAGGGATGAGTCTTGATCAACTGCAGCATATCCAGTGGATTGCGGTAGGTGAAACAACGGAGCAAGCTTTAGCAAACTATGGAATTGCTGCTAAAGTTCCTCTGGTTGAAACATCAGAAGGGATGTTGCAACTTCCCATACTTAAAAGTATGAAGGCTGGAACCTGTATTGCTTTTTGGCGAGGGGAAGGTGGTCGTCCATTTATGATGGAGCAGTTAAAACAGCAAGGCATGCATATTCTAAATTTTATTTTATATGAGCGCCGCTGTCCTGTCCTTACTCAACAGAGCCTTCCAGATATATTGCCTTTATTAGAACAACAGCACCAGTACGCTATAGTGGTGAGCAGTGAAGCGAGCTGGCTAAACTGGATTAAGTTGCTGCAGGGTCAAGATGCGATTATTGCAAAAGGCTATTATTTTGTTTTGGGCGAGCGCTTGTATCAAGTTGTTTCAGATTATAAAAAAAACCAACAGGCATGTTTTAATATCGCGCGATTACCCGATTTAAAAACAGATTCAATTTTGCAGCAGCTTATTGTTGTGCAAGGGAACACATGAAGAAAATTCTCATTTTATTACTTATTTTAAGTTTGCTCTGGATTATAAAATTAAGTTATGACGTATTTAATGTCTCTGCACAACAAACAGAATTAATCAGCAGTTTGCATCGTATGGAACAAAACAATGCAAATTTAAATGACCAACTGGTGGCTTTACAGCGTCAGGTAAAGCTTGAAGCTGGGACAGTAGCGCAAGGTACTCAAACAGAGCATGATTTAAAAACCATCGAAGCAGCAAGCCTTGATCCGGTTGTGGTGATTAAACAGCAGCTGGATTTGATTGAATTTATGCTAAAGCAGCAAAAACTGGATGAAGCTTTAGATAAATTAATGCATTTAGATCGCAATTTAGAACAATATGCTTTAGCACCTTCACTAAAACAGAGTTTGCATCAGGTCATTGCGAAAGATCAGCAAGTGATTCAGCAATTTGCCAGTGCGCGTGTGGCACAGCAGACAAAAGTAGATGGATTAATACATCAGCTGGATCAGGCCTTAACTCAAGAAATAAATACGCCAAAATTAAGTTCAAGCCCACCGCAAAGTAAGCATTTTTGGCAACGTTGGCTGGTGATTGAACCCGCAAAACAACCTGCTATAGCTTTAATGCAACGTCCATTGATTTTAAAAGAGGCGCAGCTCCGATTATTATTGGCACATCAGGCTTTACAGCAAGGTCAATATTTAGAATACCAAGAATCGCTGACTGAAATTATCCAATTGTTAAATCAAATCCCGGATGAGAAATCACGCCAATTGATTCAGAATATCCAAAAAATAAAAGGATTTACTATTATTCCGACGCCAATTTTAAATACACGTGCATTATTGGGGTGATGAATCAATGAAACAGGTTTTACTTGCTTATGCTTTTATTAGCTTGATTGTCATTGCCGGACTGAGTGTATTAAGTTACGGTTATGGCGCAGGATATGTGTATCTATATTGGCGAGAATGGCAAATTCAAACTAATATCTGGGTGGTTTTTATTTTTCTGGCCTGCTTGAGTTTAAGCATTCAATTGTTATGGTTATTAATCAAGCGTTATTTAAAAAGACAACAAAGAAAGTTAGAAACTGTTTTTAATTTTAAAAATTTACATCCTTATGAACAGCTGGCTGTGGTGTGGTTATTAGAGGCGGCTCAAGATCAACATGAATTTATTCAAGGGGTATTTTCCCAATCGGGTTTATTAAAAGGCATTATTGGTTCCCGATTGTATTGGATGCAGCAGCAATATCCACAGGCCCTTGCGATATTAAATCAAAGCAATGCCATGGCATTTGAATTGGCTGAAATACAACGCATTGAAATTTATCTGGCGCAAAATGATGGTGAGCAGGCATTAACCCATCTTGAGTTTTTAAATCAGCATGAACTTTCGCCGTGGTTAAACGATGTAAAAAGTGCTTATGATTTACGCTTGACAGCGTTATGGGGTAAGTTTGCTATTCAATTTCCATGGATGTATTTGCGTTCGACTAAATATGGTCATTTAGGCGCTGAAACCAAACAGGAATGGTTGCAACAGTTATTATTTGATTTTGATCAAGCTGATGTTGAAGATTTGCAAAATTTACAACAACGTTATTTAGACTTGCAAGATCAAATTTATAGTCGCAATTATGAGATAAAAACTTTATGGTTGAAGGTATTATCTCGTATGCCGTCTTYTGCTTGGAAACATGAAGACTTGGCATTACATTTGTTAGATGAGCAATTTAATCAAGATATTTTTTATTTATGGTTCCAGCAGCAATTGTTGAAACAAAACCCCGATTATTTAGGGGTTGAGCAACGAATTGATTATTGGGAAAATAAATATCCTTCTTTGCCCGTGTTTACCTTTGCAAAATGGCACATATACGATGCGACCGCACGTTATGCGGAAGCTGAAAAATTGCTGGAATTATATCCAGATAATGTGATGATGAATTATTTAAGAATTAAATCCACTTTAAAAGGTCAGGATGATTTAATTCAACAGCTAAATTTAATATTTGAAAATAATGCAAATTTTGTTGAAATAAAAATATGAGGCGAAGTGAATGTTAACCCTATCAGATTATCCTGTTATTCATGAGCAGCCAGTCGCCTGGGGAGATATGGATGCCTTTGGGCATGTAAATAATGTGATGTACTATCGCTATATCGAAAGTGCCCGCATTCGCTATATGGATGAGCTTAATATTTTCCAACAGGATGTTTATACGGTGGTTGCATCAAATCAGTGCAAATATATTCGTCCGGTATTTTATCCAGACCAGCTTAAAATAGGGGCGCGTGTTGAGGAAATGCGTAATAGTGCTTTGCGGATGAGTTATTTATTATGGAGTGAGGCACAACAAACTGTAGTGGCATGGGGCGAAGCGGTTATTGTGTGTGTAAATAAAGAAAATATGAATAAAACGGAAATACCTGTGGTGATTCGGAAAAAAGTAACTGAAATTGAATTAACGGTGAATCATTTGATTTAAAATATTTAAAGCAGATACTCTATAAATATTGAAGAAATATACAATCTATTTTAAAGATTGTGGTTATCTAAAAAATTATATTGAATGTTTTAGATAATAAAAATATTATGATCGAGTTTGAATAAATAAAATATAAAATCTATTTTGGGAGTTAGTATGATGCCGGACATCAGCAATTTATCTGTTGAACAGTTAAAACGTTTACAAGTTGAAGCAGAAGCATTAATTGTTTCTAAAAAAGATCAAGCCGTTGAAGATGCCTATCAGCAAATTTTAGATATTGCAGAGAATGTAGGTTTGTCGATTGAGCAAATTTTAGAATTTGGCACGACAAAACGTAAAAAAAGCACCCGTAAATCTGTAGAGCCGCGCTACCGTAGTAAACAGAATCCAACTGATACTTGGACGGGTCGCGGTAAACAACCACGCTGGTTAGTGGCTGAACTGGAAAGTGGTGCGAAACTGGAAGACTTCCTTATCTAATTATAAAATTCATGAGATTGTCATGCAATTGGATTAGGCTAAAAAAACCAAGCATATATGCTTGGTTTTTTTATATCTTTGAATTGGCGTTGTGGAAAAAGTATGCATAATATGTATATAAAGATAATATCGTGGCTCAGGGAAGAAGAATAGATATGTTGGTCGTGGTGGGATGATAAAGAAACCCAAATACATCAAGTGGTGGATCTTTGCCATTATCGTTTTTTTTATGTTTGTTTTACTCCAAATTCCAGCGGCTTGGCTAATTTCAAAATTTTATAAAAACAACCAGGTCTTGCAAAATGTAAGCGGTAATATTTGGCAAGGGCAAGCAGATTGGCATAAAGGAAATCTAAGAGGATCGTTAAGTTGGAAAACACGGCCATTGGATCTGTTTTTGCTGCGTTTAGGGGCGCATATTGAAGTCCATAGTGGGCACACCCAGCTTGATGGGGTCGTGGGATATGGTTTGGGCAAGAAAGTCACGCTTCATGATTGGAATGGACAAATTGCACCTGAGACCTTAAAAAATATGGTGGATTGGCAATGGCCTGCAAATGCCATTCAGCTCCAAGATATCGATTTTAACTATAAAAAAGAGCAGGGCTTTTCACAGGCAGACGGTCAATTACAGTGGGCAGGTGGTGAGTTGATTTATACCTATGCCCAGCGACAAGATCGAATGAATATGCCGTCATTGAAAGGAAAGCTGTCAGATGAAAATAACAAGCTGATGTTCGATTTTCGTGACCAGCGTGATCAAAAGCTGATTGCTTTAGAGCTGGATCAAAGCTTGATGCTTAATGTGCAATTGACCCAACGGTTATTGATGAATATTGCTTCCTATGACGGTAAAGCAGGTTTAGACACCTATGTCATTAGTTCACGCCAGCCTTTGTTTAAAGGTGGTTTCTAATGAATGAGTGGATTGAGAAAATTCAACAATTGAATTGGAAGCAAGCCGATCGTGCTGCACCGATATTACTTGCATTGTTAATTCTATATTTATGCTGGAAATTGGCGAGCATTTTCTGGTTATTGATGGCTCCCCCTCAAGTGATACAGTTAGAACGGGTCGAATTAGGTTCACAACAACCACAAGTCCCTAATATAACTTCATTTGCATTATTTGAAGAAGCTGGAAAGAGCACTGCCACAGACGAGAACTTAAACCTTGTATTGCAAGGTGTAGTGATGGGTTCTCCAAGCCAATTTTCTTCTGCGGTGATTAAAGTCAATGACGTGGCAGATCGCTACCGTGTAGGAGAAAGTATTGATACTACCTCTTACCAGTTGGCTGAAGTATATTGGGATCGCGTGGTACTCCGTCAAAATAATGGTACCACCCGAGAGTTAGCGTTTAAAAGGATTGAAAATGGATTGGATCAATCGATTGTTCAGCCTGTAGTGAATGCGCCAAACTCAAGTACTCAGTCAAGTCAAACGAATCAAGCGGTGCCGAGTCAGGAAAATAATGCTTTGGGGCAAGCAGTACAAAAAATACAGGAAGACCGGGAACAATATTTAAAAGATATGGGGGTAAATGCGGCTAGTGGGGGATATGAAGTGACCTCAAGAACTCCGGCCGCATTACGCAGCAAGCTGGGTTTGCAACCGGGTGACCGAATTATGTCGTTGAATGGACAGACTGTGGGTCAGGGGCAAAACGATGCTCAGTTGCTGGAACAGGCGAGACGCGAAGGTCAGGTTAAGCTGGAAATAAAGCGTGGTGATCAGGTGATGACCATACAACAGAATTTTTAAGTGATGCATCGTCACATTTTAGGGTTAGGAAGCACGAAATTTTATGGCTTTATTTAATCATCATCGTTCAGTTTGGACCTTATTTGCAGCTGCACCACTGATTGCTATGGTGAGCACTGCAAGCCATGCACAGACATGGAAAATTAATTTACGTGACGCTGATTTAACTGCATTTATTAATGAAGTTGCCGATATTACAGGGAAAAATTTTGCTGTAGATCCACGTGTACGTGGCAATGTCACGGTCATTTCCAATAAGCCCTTAAATAAAACTGAAGTTTACGATTTATTTCTGGGTGTATTGAATGTCAACGGCGTGGTGGCTATTCCTTCCGGCAATACCATTAAATTGGTTCCTGACAGTAATGTTAAAAGCTCGGGTGTACCTTTCGATAGCAAGCACCGTGCTACGGGTGATCAAATTGTGACGCAGGTGATTTGGCTTGAAAATACTAATCCGAATGACTTGATTCCTGCGATTCGTCCTTTGATGCCACAGTTCGCGCATTTATCCGCAGTCGCTGGAACCAATGCACTGATTGTTTCAGACCGTGCAAACAATATTTATCAGCTTGAAACCCTTATTCGTAACCTGGATGGTACCGGGCAAAATGATCTTGAGGTAGTGCCCCTGCAATCCAGTCAAGCGGAAGAAATGATTGGTTTACTTGAGTCGATGAGTTCCACCGGCGCAGCCAGAGATCTAAAAGGCTCGCGTATCCGTATCATTGCCGATACTCGAACCAATCGGATTATGCTGAAAGGGGATGCTGCAACACGTAAGCGTATCCGTCAAATGATTGAAATGCTGGATGTACCCGCAGCAGATCGTTTGGGTGGACTTAAAGTCTTCCGATTAAAATATGCCAGTGCTAAAAATCTGGCGGAAATTTTACAAGGATTGGTCACTGGTCAGGCGGTTTCAAGTTCATCAAATTCGAATAATTCATCATCGAGCAGCAATAGCACGATGAATAATTTGGGTAATAACAATTCCAATAATTCAAGCACTGGCTCATCTAGCATTTCAACCCCAAGTATTAATTTAGGCGGCGGGTCGAACAGTAATAATCAAAAGAGCATCACCAGTTTTAATGGGAATGGTGTCAGTATTATCGCCGATGACAGTCAAAATGCGTTGGTAGTGAAAGCTGATCCGCAATTGATGCGTGAAATTGAATCTGCCATTCAGCAGCTCGATATCCGTCGTCAGCAAGTACTCATCGAGGCGGCCATCATTGAGGTTGAAGGGAATGATGCCGATCAACTCGGTGTGCAATGGGCTTTGGGTGACTTAAGCAGTGGTATAGGCTTGATTAGCTTTGATAATGCAGGGGCAAGTCTGGCCAATCTGGCAGGTGGCTATTTAACGGGAGGCGCGGCAGGATTGGGTGCTGCGGCGGCTGGCCTAAAAGGAACTTCATTAATTCTTGGCGATTATAAAGAAGGCAGTGATGGCTCTCGCCGACTTTATGGTGCGCTGATTCAGGCCCTCAAAAGTAATACAAAATCTAATTTGCTCTCTACACCTTCTATTGTGACCATGGATAATGAAGAAGCCTATATTGTGGTGGGGCAGAACGTCCCCTTTGTTACAGGTTCTGTGGCCACGACTACTGCCGGCATTAATCCCTATACCACGGTTGAACGTAAAGATGTCGGTGTAACTTTAAAAGTGGTGCCGCATATTGGTGAAGGGGGCTCGGTTCGGTTGGAAGTCGAACAGGAAGTTTCCGCAGTACAGGCAAAAGGTGAAGCGCAGGATCTGGTCACCAGTAAGCGTGCCATCAAAACCTCAATTTTGGCTGAGCATGGTCAGACCATCGTGTTGGGCGGTTTGATTTCAGATAACTCGATTCATGGTCGTCAGTCTGTACCAGGATTGGGCGCTCTTCCGGGAATTGGACGTTTGTTCAGATCTGATGTCAAATCGAATGAAAAACGCAATTTACTGGTCTTTATCCACCCCACCATTGTTGGTGATGCTAAAGATGTGAAGCGCTTATCTCAGCAGCGTTACAGTCAATTGTACAGTTTGCAGTTAGCCATGGATCAGGATGGGACGTTTGCCAAGTTGCCGGAGAACGTTGAAGATATTTATCAGCAAAGACTGCCTGTTACGCCTTCAGCTCCTAAAGTGCCGGATTATCAAACGGTACCATCAGGTGCACAGAACCCATCCAATGCTACTACGATTAGAACTCCTGTAGCGATTGAGCCTGTGGTGCAACGGCAAGTCATTCAGGCCCCTCAATCTGAGGTTGAACGAACTAAAAATACCGTAACCACGACCACGATTCGATCAGGTTCTTAACAGAGGATGTAAAGACTTGCAGATTTGCCGTGATATGATGAAAAAAATCGCAAAGAGAAGTGCATTTCATGACTTGGAAAATACAAGCAATTACCGGTGAATTGACGGGACAAGAAATTAGCATCGACCGTGATATGGTGGTCGGTCGTCATCAGAGCGCAGATATTGTATTGCAAGCAGCGGAAATTTCGCGCAAGCATGCGGCTTTCTTGCTAAAAGACCAAGCCTTGTGGGTACAGGATTTAAACTCATCTAACGGCACATTCCTTAATGATTTACAGATTGAACATGAAACCTTGTTAAAACAAGGCGATATTATTCAGTTTGCCAGTTTAAAATTTTCAGTTCTTGAGCCAGCTAAAGATATTGCGCCTCTTGTGATTGAACCCGTTGAAGTTGCAGCTGAACCTGTAGCAGCAGAAACAAAAGTGATTCCTGCTACTGAACAGCCTTCGGAAGCTGTTGCGGTTTCTGAAACAGCAGCCGCAGAAGCGGAGGAAGCATCGAAAACAGTTGCTCAACAAATGAATGAGCAAGGTATGCCTGAGCTGAAAGAGCGCGATAGTCATGTTCAGGTCAGTCGTGATGGTATGCCGCAAGGCGTTGCAATCCCGAAACCTGCGCCTATTCCGGTAGGAATTGATATCACAAAAGCACAGCCTGAACCGCAGCCTGTTGCAATCGAAGAGCCAGTATCCCGTGTTGAGCTGGAAAAAAACGAGCAGAAAAATGCATCGGTTGGCTTAATGACCATTATTGCCTTGATTATCCTTGCAATTATCGCATGGTTATTATTTAAATAAGGGTGCGCTCGACATACAATGAAGGCATGCAATCGCATGCCTTCATTGTATGACTGGATGTTGTTGTTTGAGATGAATCAAGAGAGGAACAAGATGTCTGTAGCAGATTTGGCAAGTCGTGAACTTATTTTATTTGACTTGGATGGCACATTGGTGGATTCCGCATCTGATTTATATCGCGCCATGAATATGAGCCTGAATGTTTTGCAATTACCAAGAGTAACTGAAGAGCAGGTTCGCACTTGGATAGGTAAGGGAACCTCCCTTTTTTGTCATAGCACGTTGCAGTATTTAACTGGACAGGTCGATCCGGATCAGCATCAACAATTATTAAAAACCTTTTTAGAAATTTATAATGCTGAACCCTGTGTGGATACCCAGCCTTTTACTGGGGTGGTGGACTTCCTGGACTGGGGTTTAAGTCAGAACAAGAAAATGATCTGTGTGACCAACAAGCCAGAGCAACCTGCGCGCATGATTGTCGAAGATTTGGGCTTAAGTAAATATTTTGTCGATGTGATTGGCGGTGACCGCTTTGAAGAACGCAAACCGCATCCGCGTCAGTTACTGTTCTGTGTCGACGAATATGAGGTCACTGCGGCAGAAACTTTAATGATTGGTGACTCAAGCAATGATGTAGAGGCCGCACGACGCGCAGGAGTGGATTGTATTGTGGTTAGCTATGGCTATAATCATGGGGAAGATATTCAGGATTGCCAGCCACAACAAGTGGTCGATGATTTAACAGAATTACTCGCGTAAAATTTAAAAGTAAGGATATTGGAATGAGAAATTGTATGGTTTTTCGATGGCGACATGAAGTCAGATAATACCAAAACGAACTTAAACCCGCCCATCTCGAAAACATAGAGCATACTCATGACCACTCAAACTCAATTCGACAGCTTAAAATCTGATGGTTATAACCTGATTCCTGTTTACCGTCAGCGTTTAGCCGATACCGAAACACCACTTTCAGTGTTTGCACGTTTTAAAGATCATAGCCAGGCTTATTTATTTGAATCGGTTGAAGGGGGTGAAAACTGGGCGCGTTATTCCATTATTGGCTTAGGTGAATCCACAGTTTTTTCATGCAATGAAAGTATTTTAACCATTCAGCAAGCCGATGGTTCAATTGAAACCCAAGCCTGTAGTGATCCATTTCAATACATTCGCAACTTTCAAGCCCAGTTCCAGGTGCCCACGCAACAGGACTTACCCGCCTTACCGAGCTTCACTGGCGGTCTGGTGGGTTATTTTGGCTATGATGCAGTGCGTTATATCGAACCTCGTTTAACCAATGTGCCAGCAGCCGATCCAGTCGGATTGCCTGATATCTGGATGATGCTGTCCAAAACAGTGATTGTATTTGATAACTTAAAAGACACGTTGTTCTTGATTGTGCATGCAGATGTGAATGATCCAGATGCCTATACCAAGGCCCAACAACAATTGGGTGACTTGGAGGCCGTGCTGGCTCAACCGATTAGCCTGCAAGCGAAAAAGCATACCGCTCCGCATTTTGAATCGCTTACCGGTAAAGAGAAGTACCTTGAGTCGATTGAAACTGTGAAAGAGTACATCCGTGCAGGCGATGTGATGCAAGTCGTACCCGGACATCGTATGGTGTCGGATTTCGACGGTGAGCCATTACAGGTTTATCGTGCGCTTCGACATCTCAACCCCTCTCCATATTTATTCTTGGTACAAGGTCAAACCCTGGACAATAAAGAACCGTTTCATATTGTCGGGTCTTCCCCGGAAATTTTATCACGTCTGGAAAATGGCATTGCCACCGTTCGTCCACTGGCCGGTACACGTCCGCGTGGCAAGACCAAAGAAGAAGATTTAGCCTTAGAGAAAGATCTGCTGTCGGATGAAAAAGAGATTGCAGAGCATGTAATGCTGATTGATTTGGGCCGAAACGATGTCGGGCGCGTATCAAAAATTGGCAAAGTGAAAGTTACCGATCAAATGGTGATCGAACGTTATTCACATGTCATGCACATTGTCTCCAATGTACAAGGTGAAGTTCGCGATGATGTGGATGCCCTGGATGTTTTTAAAGCCACTTTCCCGGCAGGTACATTGTCGGGTGCCCCGAAAATTCGTGCCATGGAAATTATTGACCAAGTCGAGCCGGTCAAACGTGGAGTTTTTGGTGGCGCTGTTGGTTATTTAGGCTGGCATGGGGAAATGGACATGTCGATTGCCATTCGAACCTGTGTCATTCGTGAAAATAAGGTCTATGTACAGGCAGGTGCAGGCCTTGTAGTGGACTCAAACCCTGAATCTGAATGGAATGAAACCCAGATAAAAGCTCGCGCAGTGATCAAAGCGGTTGAATTATCATCAAACGGGTTGATTTTATGAGTTTTTGATATATTTTTTGAAAAAAACACTTGCACGGATTCTAAGTTTTGCTAAACTGCACACCGTTCCGATACGAAACGTACGAAACACTAAGAAACGCCGGCATAGCTCAGTTGGTAGAGCAACTGACTTGTAATCAGTAGGTCCACAGTTCGAATCCGTGTGCCGGCACCATCTTAGAGGTTGGAGTTGTTAAGTTGAAGACTGACACTGAAATAAGTGTATGTGGTGAGGTTCCCGAGCGGTCAAAGGGGGCGGACTGTAACTCCGCTACGAAAGTTTCGAAGGTTCGAATCCTTCCCTCACCACCAATTTAAGAAATTCGATACAGTGTGGTTGTACCAATAATGCGGGAGTAGCTCAGTTGGTAGAGCGGCAGCCTTCCAAGCTGCATGTCGCGAGTTCGACCCTCGTCTCCCGCTCCATCGAATATTTTATTGCTCTTATAGCTCAGTGGTAGAGCACTCCCTTGGTAAGGGAGAGGTCTCCAGTTCAAATCTGGATAAGAGCTCCAGATATACAGTTTAGTGACTTGTTCACAACGTTTTAAAAAAAAGCAGGCTTATTAGTCTGCTTTTCAAGTATTGGGTATTTGTTTTTTTAGGCGACCTGTCGAAGCTGCGTTGTTTAAGACCGTGTTCGACGTAAACGAGGAAGATCATCATGGCTAAGGCTAAGTTTGAACGTAATAAGCCACACGTAAACGTGGGTACAATTGGTCACGTCGACCATGGTAAAACAACTTTAACTGCTGCAATTGCAACGATTTGTGCAAAAACTTACGGCGGTGAAGCGAAAGATTACGCAGCAATTGACTCTGCACCAGAAGAAAAAGCACGTGGTATTACCATTAATACTTCACACGTAGAATACGATTCTGCAATTCGTCACTACGCGCACGTAGACTGTCCAGGTCACGCCGATTATGTTAAAAACATGATCACTGGTGCTGCTCAAATGGACGGCGCGATCCTTGTATGTGCTGCGACTGATGGTCCTATGCCACAGACTCGTGAACACATCCTGCTTTCTCGTCAGGTAGGTGTACCTTACATTCTTGTATTCCTTAACAAGTGTGACCTTGTTGATGATGAAG